>CAZJCN010000005.1:0-30823 GCA_964544195.1 uncultured Phycisphaeraceae bacterium
ACCGGGAAACCGGGCGTTCGCGCGGCTTCGGATTTGTAGAGATGGATAACGATGAGGAAGGCCGAAAGGCGATCTCCGCATTGAACGAGCAGGACTTCGGTGGGCGACAGCTGACCGTCAACGAGGCTCGGCCGCGTGAACAACGCAGCGGCGGGTACTCGGGCGGGAGCCGCGGTTACACCAACCGTAAGGCCTGATCGGCTCGGACAACTGGCGCTGGAAGCGATCGCCGGACGTGTACTGATGCCGTCCGGCTTTATCATGCGCTTTTGTGGGTCGGTCAGACCGGCACAAACTCCGTGATGGATAAGTCGAAACCGCTGAGTGCGGTTGGTGTGAAGGGGTGGTTGGTGATCAGGCGTAGTTTCCGAATACCCAGGTCGCGAAGGATCTGGCACCCGATCCCGTAGGCCCCTTTATTGTCCGGTGGACGAAAGCCCGGCGTAGTCTGACTGTCTGCGATTCTTGGCCGATCGTCATCTGTGTCCCGGCTGTCCAACATCGCGGATGAGGTTTGAAGTCTTTTTAATAACCCCGCACCCATGCCTTCGTGTCTCAGGTAAACCAATGCGCCCCGGCCTTGGTCCTGAATCATCCGCATCGCCTTATGGAGCGTTTTGTCGGTCGGTTGTGTGATGTCGCCGAACACGTCTCCCAGCAGGTTCTGGCTGTGCATGCGTACCAGCACCGGCTCATCGATAGAGACCGGGTGACCATTTGCGTCGAGTTGGCCGATGTCGCCGCAGGTCAGCGCCACGTGTGGGAACGGGTCCACGAGTGATCGGTAGGCAATGAGAGTGAACCTGCCGAGATCGTTTTCAAACGGAACCGCGTCGATCCTTTCGATCAATTGCTCGCGTTCAAGGCGATAGTGGACGACATCCGCAACCGAACACATCTTGAGGTTGTGTTTAGCGCACAATGCCTCGAGCTGCGGTCGCCTGGCCATCGTCCCGTCTTCGTTCATGATCTCGATGATCGCCGCGGCGGGTCTGAGCCCCGCCAGCCGGCAAAGGTCCACCGAGCCTTCGGTCTGGCCTGAGCGAACCAAGGTGCCGCCCTCCCTGGCGCGGAGTGGTTGCATATGGCCGGGTCGGTCAAAGTCCGTCGGCCGGGCATCGTCATCAGCCAGCAGCCGGATCGTCGTCGCGCGGTCCGACGCGCTGACGCCGGTGGTCACCCCGAATCGTTGGTGTGCATCGACCGTCACCGTGTAGGCCGTGGAACGCCGACTGGTGTTGACCCGACCCATAGGCTCAAGGTGTAACCGATCACAGATCGCTCCGCTCAATGCGACGCACAGCATCCCCCGTCCTTCACGAAGCATGAAATTGACGACCTCGGGGGTGACGTGCTCGGCCGCGCAGACTAGGTCCCCCTCGTTCTCGCGCCGTTCGTCATCGACGAGAACGATCATTTTTCCTGCCCGGAGGTCTTTCAAGATGTCTGGGATCGGATGCATCAGTACCAAGATAACAGGTCGGGATGGCATAGACACACATCCGGTCTTGGTATATCTGCCTGTAGAGTCGGGTTGCCACACCAAGTGGGTGTGGTCTCAATAAGTAATGGTTTTGCCTTATACTTTGGGATATGACGGGCATGGCATATTCCAGACCGGTCAAGGTGGCAACCGTTCTGCTGGCGGCTATGGCGGCGGTGCTGGCTGGACTATTGCTTTACCAGTCCCAGACACTGGAATCGCTGCCCGGCTGTGGGGGTGGGTCGGGGTGTGAGCAGGTGCTGTCCAGCCGATGGTCTGCCTGGCTCGGGATCCCCGTCAGCCTGCCGGCATTGCTCGTCTATACCGCGATGTTGGCTGCCGCTTTGATGCGGGATACGCGTGTTCACCGTCCGCAGCCCCCGACGGAATGGATTCTGTTATGTGTCGGCGTCGCTGCGATTGCCGCCGCCCTTTGGTTTGTCACGGTCCAGATCGCCATGGTGGGGGCGCTGTGTAAATACTGTCTGGCGACCCATGCCGCGGGGGTGGCCGCCGGGGTGTTGAGCATTCTCACAGCCACGGCTGTTTTACCCGCCAAGGCTTGGACCACCGCGGGCGGGTGTGCGGTGGTCTTGGTCGGGGTACTGATCGCGGGTCAGGTGCTGAGTGACGCCCCGGAAGGCAGCGGTCCGAGCGTGACTTATGCAGATGAGGGGCCTGCTCTTTCCTCTTTTCCCGGTATTGACCTGACGGTTCCGAAAAACGACTTGTCGGCTCCACCCCAACCAGGCGATTTGTTTCAGCCGTCGTTGCCCGACAGAGCATCGGATGTAACGGAAAGCAAGCCAGACACAACACCGCCGCGCATTACCACGTCACCTTCCGTCCGACAGCCCGTCGAATCAAGAATAGTGAAGCTCTACGGCGGGCGGATCGAAATCGATATCGCCCCCTTGCCTGTCATCGGCAATCCGCGGGCATCAGACGTGTTGCTGGTGCTGTTCGATTATTTCTGCCCGCATTGCCGTGACACACGCCGGATGCTCGAGAAAACCGCGGATAAGTACGGCAATCGGCTGGCGATCGTCTGCCTGCCCACGCCACTGAACAGCCGATGCAATAAGTTCATCCGGCGGTATGTCGCCAAGAACCGGCACAGCTGCGACCTGGCGAAACTCTCCTTGGCGGTCTGGCGCGCAGACCCTCAGAAATGGCCCGCTTATGACAAGCAGCTCTATTCCGACCCCGAGATATTGAACAAGACCAAAGCAACGATCCTGGCTTGGGATATGATCGGAGAAAAAACAGTTGAGCAAGCCCTCAAAGACCCTTGGGTCGAGCAACAGGTCGAGCGTGATGTGTCGCTCTACGGCCTGTGTGCCAAGGCATCCGGCAAGTCCGTGGTGCCCATGCTGGTCACGCGCTACGGCATCATGAACGGTACACCCAGTAGTCCCCGCGATATCGAAAAACTGATTGAAGGATCCAGGTAATTACCCTGACCGATTTCACCGGAAAACTCTTATCCATGCCTACGGTACCCGCAGACCTGAAAACCACGTTAGTTGTCGGAATGGAGATCCACGTTGAGCTGTGCACACGTTCCAAGATGTGGACCAGCGCGCCAAACGTGGCACACCGTGATTACTTCAATGCCGAACCCAACACGCTTCTGGACCCGGTTGTGATCGGCATGCCGGGGGTTTTGCCGGTGGCGAACCGACAGGCTGTGGAAATGTCGGTGCGTGTCGGATTGGCACTCGGCTGTCAGATCGCCCGACGGACCAAGTGGGACCGAAAGAGTTATTACTATCCGGACCTCCCCAAGAACTACCAGATCAGCCAGTACGACATGCCGATCTGTGGCGAAGGGGCCTTGGAGATCCCGGCAGGCGACGGGCAGGACCCTTCGCAGACACGCACCATCCGCATTACCCGTGCTCACCTCGAGGAGGATGCCGGCAAACTCTTGCACGAAGCGCCGGGCGGGATACCCATCGATCACTCCATCGTTGACCTGAACCGGGCCGGCACGCCGTTGCTCGAGATCGTGACCGAGCCGGACTTCCGCACGCCGGAAGAAGCGGTTACTTTCGGGCAGATGCTTAGAGATATCTGCCGGCATCTCGGTGTGACCGAAGGGGATATGCAGCGCGGACATATGCGATTCGAGCCGAATATCAACGTCCACATCGAGAAAGACGGCAAGGTTTACAAGACGCCCGTGGTTGAGATCAAAAACCTCAACTCCTTCAAAGCGGTCCAAGGCGCGATTGCTTACGAATATCAGCGTCAGGTAGACGATTGGCTCAAGACCGGCAAGGTCATGGCCGCCCGCGCTAAAACCACGCGCGGCTGGGATGACGTCAAGGGCGTCACCACCCCACAGCGTGAGAAGGAAGATGCGGACGAATACCGTTACTTCCCCGACCCCGACCTCGTGGCGGTGGAGATCGATGACGACTGGCTTAGTCAGATCAAAGCCTCGGTCGGCGAATTGCCTCAGGTCAAGCGACGTCGCTACCTCGGTGAATATCAGCTTGCACCCGCTGACGTGGACACGCTGCTGGATGAGCCGGCACTGACCCGCTTTTATGAAGACACGATCACAGCCGGGGCCGACCCTAAACGGGCAGCGGCGATCCTTCTGAATTACGGCGCCAAGCTGGCCAACGAGCGTGGCTGTGGCGTGCACGAGCTTGGCATCACGCCGGAGCAGGTGAAGGGAATTCTGGATCTGGTCGCGGGGGACAAAATCGGATCGAACGCCGCGGCGGCCCTCTTCGCTCACTGCTGTGATTCTGCCGACAGCCCCGAAGCGCTGGCTGAGAAGCACGGCCTGCTGCAGGTTTCGGATACCGGTGCGCTCGAGGGGTATGTCGATCAGGTGCTGTCTGAGGAGAAAAACGCCAAGGCGATCGCCGACATCAAGGCCGGCAAGGACAAGGCCATCGGGGCCCTGATGGGCCAGATCATGAAGCTGAGCCGAGGCCAGGCCAATCCCAAGCTGGTGACCGAATTAATCCTCAAGAAGCTTCGGGGGTGAGACTTTCCCGGCCCCGCCGGCATCGTGGTGAGCCATATTTTTGATAAAACTGCCGGGCGATACGGAATTTCATCCTGTATTCGGGAACCGGATTCGATCATGCGCGTCTGATTAAGCCGGGAATCCAACCAAGGAGACACAGACATGAAGCGCAATAGCCTAAGGTCGCTGTTGGCCGTGCTTTCGCTATTGATTTTACCAGTCGTGCCGGGTCTGCCGATCTGTGAGGCGCAAGGCCGGGTCAAACTGATCACCCTGCCCGTTCGGGAGCGTGTTGAGATTCAGTTGGACCATGCACAGGCCACGCTGGTCGAGGAGGAGCGGATCGTTCCGCTCGTTGCCGGGACCAACCAGGTGGATTTTTCCTGGGCGAACACGAACATCGACCCGGGCACGATCGTGTTTCGAGTGGTCGGGTTTGAGGGCCGGGTTGCTGGGCAGACCCCCCAGGTCAACGTGCTGAGTGTCAGCTACCCTCCCAAAGAACAGGCGTTGATCTGGGATGTCCATAGCACCCACTCCGGCCCCGTCCGTGTCCGGATCAGCTACCTGCTTGGGGGGCTGAGCAAGAGCTACAACTACCGTGCCGTCGCGGAACACGATGAGTCCTCGCTCACCCTCTCACGCTACATTCGGGTCAAGAACTTCGCCAACGAACAATACGACGATACCCGGATCACCGCCGGCCTGGGCGATCAATTCCGAAAACCCATCGGACTGAACGAGACGAAAGAAGTGCTCATCGAAAAGATTGCGGGTATCCCGATCTCCAAGACTTATACCTGCGACGTGTCAAGCTCAGGCTATCTCGATCCCGCACAGAAAAAAGTCCGTATTCCGATGCATTACGTACTGGTCAACAACCCGGACAACAAGCTCGGGAAGGAAGCGTTGCCCGACGGCAAGGTCCGAATCTTCCAGAAAGACTCATCGGGGACAACAGCTTTCACTGGTGAGGACTGGGGTATCTATACGCCCATTGATGACAAGATGAAACTCTACCTCGGCGTGGCTCAGGACGTCGTGGTCAGGCGCACCATTGATCACCGTGAACGCATCCGTGTGGGCGGTAATCTGTCGCACTTCGATGTCGTCGTGAAATACGAGATAGAAAACTTTAAGGATACCCCGATAACGCTGGACATCGCGGAAGACATCGATCGCCTTCGAGCCGAGGTTGGCTTCCATTCCGACCGGCCGGCCGAATGGGTCATCGGCGATCAGACGACCTTTGAAAGTCGCCCTGATCCCGAGGAGTCCAGCCTCAGGCGTGTCCTGTTCCATGCGGATCTTCCCGCTCGGCAGGGCGACAAGGCCAGGAAGATTATTCACAAGCTCCACCTGACGTTCCGTAATCAGTTCTGACCATCGGCCGGAACTATGTTATCCCGGGCTTAATTCAGCTTGACCCGGGAATCAGTGGTGATTCGAAACACCGTGGATTTCACCTACCACAAGGACCAAGCCATGAAACGTATGCTTCCTCTGTTATTGGTACTGGTGACAGCGCTGCCGGCGGTAGCCCGGAATATCGACCTGTCCACCGTGCCGCCACGGGATACGGTTCAGCTGACGATCTATAACGCGGAAGACCTGACGCTGGTCCGAGAGACGCGCGTGGTGACTTTCAAAAAGGGTATCAACCCGCTGCAGTTTTCCTGGGCAAATACCCTGATCGATCCGACCTCGGTCGAGTTGAAGTTCCTGACCCGGCCGGATGAATTGGTCGTGCTTGACACCACCTATCCCCACGACAAACCGCAGATGCTGTATTGGAACGTCGCCAGTGAGTTCGCTGGCGAAGCCAGGGTCGAGATCACCTACTTCACCTCGGGCATCACGTGGAGTGCGGATTACACCGGCATCGTGTCGCCGGACGAAGACACCATGCATCTCGAAGGTTTTGTCACGGTTACCAATAACTCGGGTGAGGATTACGAAAACGCGCAAGTCCGCCTGGTGGTTGGCACGATCAATCTGGTTGAAAAAATCAAACAGCTCGCAGAGCGGGGGATGTTGCCTGCTACGCAATTGGGAGTTGGCATGGCGGGGCGATCCAAGGTGCTTCGTCGAGAGGCCGTCCGGGGATTGGTCATGGAAGCGGATGCGATGGGTTTTGATGCGGCCCCGATGGCGGCGAAGCAGATTATCAAGGAAGGATTAAGCGAATACTTCATTTTCACGATCGAAGGAACCGAAACCGTACCCAATGGCTGGTCCAAACGGATGCGAAGCTTTGAGGCTGAGGATGTGCCTGTCAAGGTTCAATACCGGTATCGGGCGGATGAATACGGTGACCAACTGGTCCGTATGTTTCTGCTGACCAACGATGATCAGTCCGGCATGGGTCAGAGCCCGCTTCCTGATGGAACCGTGCGCCTGTTCAGGCAAAATCCCGGCGGGTCGCTGTCATACCTGACACAGCAGTCTGTCCGGTACATCCCCATCGGGGACAAGATCGAGTTGAACCTCGGCCCTGACCCGGATGTGGTATTTGAACTGCTTGAACTACGAGTCTTTCGAGACAATATCTGGGGAACGATCGATGCCAAGATCCGCCGACGATTCGACGAAGGCGGCATCCGGATCGAGGACCGTGGCCGAGTTGAAGGGTGGGATGAACACAACATCTACGCCCAGCGGATCCGTAACTACACTGACAAACCCATTCAGCTACAGGTCCGACGGATGTTTGGCGGTGATGCTGATTTCATCAGCCGGATCGGGGCGACCAGCCATGATTATCGCACGGTGCAGTACGAGCTGACGGTCCCGACAGGACAAGCCAGGGATGTCCGTTACGAGGTACTGCAGCGAATGGGCACGAATCAGAAGCAGAATCGTGTGCGCGTGATAGATGGCGACCCCGCTGCCGTGCCATGGCTGGACTGATGTCCGTTCCCAGATCAGTCCTACTGATTCAGTTTATTCAGTCATGTACCGGATACACCGGAGCCCCCGACCATTCGTCGGGGTTTTTGCTTTTATAGACACGGCCTTACCGTATCGGCTGACCTCATTTCCCCCGGATGGGTCAAATGAGTACATTAATCGGACGATATATCTGCTTGAGCTTGTGTCAGCGTATCCCAACGGGGAAGTCCCGGAATTTCGACCCAACATACGGATGTAATTATGGCTAGGAAAAAGAAATCCTCTACCGCGAAACAATCAGATATCGGCCTGATCGGTCTGGCTGTCATGGGCCAGAACCTGGTACTGAACATGGCTGATCACGGCTACACCGTCTCGGTGTACAACCGTACGACACAGAAAATGCGGGATTTCATCGCGGAATGTAAGGAACGCGAGCCTTTTCACGAGCGGGTCATCGGTTACGAACAGCTCAAGGACTTCGTCCGCTCCATCAAGCGCCCGCGCAAGATCATCATGCTCGTGCAGGCCGGCAAAGCCACGGATGCCACCATTGAAGCGGTCCTTCCGTATCTGCAGAAGGGGGACATCCTCATCGATGGCGGCAACGCCCTGTGGACCGATACGATCCGCCGGGAACGCGATCTGGCCGCCAAGGGGATCAACTTCGTCGGTTCCGGTGTCTCCGGCGGCGAATTAGGCGCCCGGTTCGGCCCATCCCTGATGCCCGGCGGGTCCAAGGAGGCCTGGAAATCCCTCCGCCCGATCTGGACCGCCATCGCGGCACAGGTGGACCCGAAGACCGGCAAGCCCTACGAGAATTATCAGCCCGGCAAACCGGTCAAGAAAGGGGAACCCTGCACCTTCCACGTCGGTCCTGACGGGGCCGGCCATTATGTCAAGATGGTGCACAACGGCATCGAATACATCGACATGCAGTTGATCTGCGAAGCCTACCAGATCATGAAACAACTGCTCGGGATGAAACCCGATGAGATGAGCAAGGTCTTCGCCCGTTGGAACAAAGGAGACCTTGACAGCTTCCTGATCGAAATCACCGCCGACATTCTCCAACAACGCGACCCGGAAAATCCGCGGGCGTTCCTGGTGGATAAGGTTCTCGACACCGCCGGCCAGAAGGGCACCGGCAAGTGGACCGCCGTGAACGCTTTGGATATGGGGATCCCCGCCAACTCGATCGCCGAAGCCGTGTTCGCCCGCTGCCTGAGTGCCATCAAAGATGAACGGGTCGTCGCCAGCAAGGTGCTCAAAGGTCCCCGCAAACGATTTACCGGGTCCCGGCCTGCACTGGTCAGGGCAATCCATGATGCGCTCTATTGTTCGAAGATCTGTGCTTATGCCCAAGGCTTCCAGCTCATGGCCGAGGCCCAGCACGAATACAACTGGAAACTGAACTTCGGCAAGATCGCCAAGATCTGGCGCGGCGGCTGCATCATCCGGGCACGTTTCCTCCAGAAAATCACCGAGGCTTATACCCGGAACCCCAAGCTGCAGAACCTGATGCTTGATCCCTACTTCAAAAAAGCCCTTCACGACGGGCAGAAGAACTGGCGCAAGGTGGTTGCACTGGCTTCGGAACACGGCATCCCCAGCCCGGCGTTCATGTCGGCGCTGGCGTATTTCGACGGTTACCGATCGGCCGTGCTGCCAGCCAACCTGCTTCAGGCACAACGGGATTACTTCGGGGCGCACACCTACGAACGGGTCGATAAAAAGCGGGGCCAATTCTTCCACCTTGACTGGCCCGAACCCGATCGGCCACAGATCCGTGTGTGACACATGGCCGACACTGAATACCACATACCCACCCCCGATCAGTCGGGGGTGTTTTACTTTCGGATTCCGTATTCAGGGGTGAATCGGCCCGCTTACTCAGCGTCGACAGCGATGACTTCTTCCTTGACATGGACAGCACCCGTTAGTGCCTCGGTAAAACTGGCTTTTACGGTGATGCTGGTCAGTGTCGGGTCCATCGACTCGGGCAGAGGCAGTTCAACCGTGTAGTGGTACCCGGTGAAGTTGGCGCGATAAGCCGCGTCGAATTCGTCGGGCTCATAGACCCGGGACGCCAACAGGGCGGGCGGGGCATCGTCCGGGATGGCGACGGCCTGCAGCTTCAGTCGCCCGGCAACCGGGAGCAGACGTCCTTTCTGATCAAGCGGCGTCAGGTATATACGAACCAGGTCGTCCCGACCGTCGCCGTCGGTATCCAGCGCTGCTGTGTATCGTGAAAACTCCAGGCCCGAGAGGATCGGCGGGTCGGCTTCTTTGATCGCTCGTTCCCGAGCCGACTCGGCGCGAAGCGACTCGATCTCGCCCAGCCGTAGCTCAAGCTGCTTGTTCAATTCCTCAACTTGGCGTGTCAGCTTGAGATTCTCTTCACGAAGCCGATCATTTTCATTGACAAAGTTTTTGGGGCCGCACCCGGTCATCAAACCGAGACATGTGGCCGAAAAAACCCACGCCACCAAAAACCGCCTGACGTTTCGACACCGGTCAAGGTGTGTGGTACTCCGCACCATTGTCCCGCCACCCGACTTGTCCGTCAGCCGTACTTGCATGGCATCCGCCGAGGGTTATGGATGACGAGAAACTACTCGTCTTCTTTCTTGTGATTGTTGGCGATCGAGTCGGGGATGTGCTTGAGGATGCTGTCCGCGACGCCGTAAGCAACCGCTTCCTCCGCATCGAGCCACTTGTCCCGTTCGCAGTCTCGGGCAATGGTTTCGGCATCCTGACCGGTGTGTTCCCGCATGATGCGGTACAGCCGATCTCGGGTGCGGACCATCTCCTTGGCCTGAATGCCCAAATCCGTGGCCTGCCCTTCGATCACGCCGCCCATCAGGGGCTGGTGCAGCAGGACGCGGCTGTTGGGTAGGACGTAACGCTTGCCCTTTTCCCCAGCCATCAGCAGCACAGCCCCCATCGAGGCCGCCATCCCGATGCAGTAGGTCGCGACCTTCGGCCGAATGAACTGCATCGTGTCATAAATCCCAAGGCCTGCCGAGACCGATCCGCCGGGGCTGTTGATATAAAAGTGGATATCGCTCTTGGCGTCTTCGTTCGACAGGAACAACATCTGTGCGACGATCAGGTTGGCGGTGTCATCCGTGACGGGGCCGCCTAAGAAGACGATCCGGTCCTTGAGCAGTCGGGAATAGATGTCATAGACCCGCTCACCTCGGCCGGTCTTCTCGATCACGGTGGGGACTAAGTATGGCATTCGTCAGGCTTCCTTGCTTGGGGGCCAGTAAATCGTACGGGGATTGTAGCCGGTCGGGCCGGTCGGGCCAACGGGGGGCTTTGCCCGTTGGTTTGCCCGGCCTATGATGGCGTTCATGAATCCGCTGACGGAGCAAGTGAGATACCCCGGCCCCCGGCACGCGGTCCGGTCGGCTGGTCTGTGGCAGGCGTCCCTGGCCTTATGGCGTCGGGAGATGGTGCGGTTTCTGAGAGAAAAAAACCGTGTGGCCAGTGCTCTGTTAACGCCAGTCCTGTTATGGATCGGGCTGGGGGGCGGGTTGAATCAGGCATTCTTGCCCCTGGCGCCAGCAGAACAGACCGAGGGCGTAGGCTACATGACTTATTTCTTCCCCGGCACGCTCTCAATGATCCTCCTGTTCACCGCTATCTTCTCGACCATCAGTGTGATCGAGGATCGGCGGGAAGGGTTCCTGCAGGGGGTGCTGGTGGCACCCGTGCCGCGCCTGTCCATCGTCTTGGGCAAGGTCCTGGGTGGGGCCAGTCTGGCCATGATCCAGTCGATGGTATTCATGTTGATCTGGCCGTTCGTGGGATCGTTTCCCGGCATCGGTTCTGTTCTTGCAGCGGTGGGCGTGTTGATATTGCTGGCGGTTTCCATGACCGCCCTGGGCCTTTGCATCGCCTGGCCGATGGATTCCACAGCCGCATTCCACGCGGTCATGATGCTGGTCCTGATGCCGATGTGGTTTCTCAGTGGGGCGATATTCCCGGTAGCCACCGCGATGCCTTGGTTGCGTGTCCTGATGTGGCTGAACCCGTTGACCTATGGTCAAGCGGTGTTGTCGCGATGCTTGATCGGACACGACACGGTTCAGACAGGGCTGAACGGACCATGGGAACTGTTATTGACGATCTTGTTCGCCGCCGCCGCGCTGGCTTGGGCGGTGCGCTTGGCTTCTAAACCCCGGAAGGACGGGCAATAGGGATGTCTTCGAAAGCCGTGTTGGTCATCGTCGCAGTCATCTCCTGGTTGGCAACGGCCGCCATCACCCTGACGGTTCTGACCGTCGGGCCGATCGGAAAGGCCGGCGACCAGGGATTTCGGCTGGTTCGTGTCGATGACGAAGCGGTGTCGGTTGATGAGCCATTACCCCGGTATGGTGCGTTACCCGTATTTACCTTGACCGACCAGATGGGACGATCATTCGGTCTCAACGACCTGCGTGGCAAGGTCTGGGTGGTCGATACGATCTTCACTCGATGCAACGCGATCTGCCCGACGTTAGCCAGCGGGATGAAGCAGATCCAGAACGCTTTGAAGTTAGACCCGCAAGTCTATGAACAGGTATGCCTGGTCAGTCTGAGTGTGGATGGGGAGTATGACACCCCGGATGTATTGAAAAACTTTGCTGATGTGTATGGCGCTGACCATGAGCGCTGGCGTTTGCTGACCGGCCCCCGGGAAGTCGTTTGGCCGTTGATTCAGGAGGGGTTGAAACTCCCGGTTGAGCAGGGCACGCCGGACGATGATATGGAGATCCTGCACAGCGGGAAGATGTTACTGATAGACCGGGTCGGCGTAATCCGGGGGTATTATGACGGGCTGACCGAGGCCGGTCGGATCGAGTTACTGGTGGACCTTCGCCGACTGGTCGCGGAGGAATAACCATCAACAACCTGGTATAGAACACCCGAGAGGATCGAGAAACGAGGGGTCCGTTGTTTTCACCGCCCAGTCCGGAACAGTTTGAAGCCCACCTGAACGCTCACCCGGCCCATCCGCCGAGTAAATGGCAGCTCCGAGCCCCATTACTGGCGGTGGCGGCGCTGTTGGTGGTCAGCCTGATGACAACGGGGCCTCTCTCTGCTTTGCTGCCGTGGGTCGCGCTGATCTGGCTGTTCGGGCACAACTGGTATCGCACCCGGCGGTCCATCGAACTGGAAGGCCGTGTCCGGCAGGTTCAGGAAAAGGCGCAGCTGCGACACGTCACGGCGGCGCTGCGTGACGCATGGCGATTACTCCCACAGCTCACGGCTGTCCCGCCGCTGCACAGTCAGACAGTAGCGCTGATGGCCCACTGCCTTGATCACCTGTGCTGTTACGACGCGGCGATCGTCGGGTACGATTACTTGCTCGAACGATTACCCAACAACGAACCCATCGCAGTCCATATCGGTGTCTGTCGGGCCAATGCGGCGCTGGGGGCGGAACGGCTGTCCGATGCGGACGACACGATCCGTCGCCTGCGTGGTGCGATCGAACCTTATCAGGGCACGACCATCGGCGCTGCCTACCGACTGGCTCAACTCGCTCAACATGTCCGGACACATCATTTCATGGAAGCCGTGCAGGAGAATCAAGACCTGCTCGAAGCTATGCGGCCGTTGGGGATCGAAGCCGGCTATGGTCACGCCTTGATGGCGCTCTGTTACGAAAGACTGTCTGCCCAGCAAGCAACGCAAGACGCGGGTGAGGCACTCGTCAACAATACGTCATACCCCGAAACGATCGAAGATGCTTGGGACAAGGCTAGGATGTGGTGGCAGCGTGCGACACTCTTGTTGCCGATCCCCACCCTGGAACGCCGATTCCCCGAATTGGCCCCGTTGAAGGAAAGGCTATGAATCCCGGCCACAAGGATGACCGACAGCCTTCTCAACCCGCGATCGCTCCTGACCAGGGCGATCACGTGACTTCGGCGACAGCACGTCATGGGATGAACCGCACGGGACCACCAGCGGGCATCATCTTTGATCCCGATATCCTGGCTCGTGATCTTCAATTGGACTTGGTGCTTCGACGATCGGCAGTGATGGTGGCTGTGCTGGCGATCGGGGCTGTGGTTTACCTCGATCGTGTCGGTTCCACAGTGGGTTTTGCCCTGGTGGTGCTGTTGGTGGTGGGGTGGATGTGGATGAACTCGATCAGCGCCGGCGTCTGGCGGTCGTTGCCGAGTGTGACCGCGATGATCAGCCGCGACCCCGAATCAGCCGAGGCCGGCTTAGCGGAACTGATGCGTCGTCGGCCGCTGGTTCCTTGGGTCAGACTGCTGCTCTATCACCGGTTGGCAGCGATCCGACATCAACAGCAGCGGTTCGGAGAATCCGCAGCGATCTGTCGAGAGCTGTTGAACCGATCACTCGGCCCGGTACGCAAAGTACGAGGGGCGTTATTGCTGATGCTGGCTGAGGCAAGCCTGCAGTGTCGTGACCTTTACGGGGCATACTCGGCGCTGTCAGAGCTTCGCCGTGAAAATCTGAACGTAGCGGAGCGGCTTCAGTGGCTGGCTTTACAGACGCGTTATGAGGTGTTGATCGGCTCGGATCAGGCCGTGCTCAACGGGGTAAGGCATAAGCTGTTGTGGGCCGAGTTGATGCCGGCCGATCATTGTGGAGCCGTGCACGCGATGATGTACGTCGCCGCCCGGCGAGCCGGTAAAACCGAATTGGCAGATTGGCTTTATCGCCGATCAGAATTGCTCTGTGACCCGACCCGGCTGCAACGACTGCTCCATAGCGGCTTCGCTATCCGTGTCGTCGGCCCCCCGCAATAAATAAGTTGTCCCAGACCGGACGATGTGATCAGCAGAGCGATTCAATAATCATTCAGAATTGGGAATCACCCGGCCGTGCGTCTCACACGGGGCGTGCTTCTTGGTTATCATCGCCGATCATGCTTACGTTGGCCTTACTCCCGGAAGTGTGGTTTGCAGGTCAGGCGCAATGGCTGTTGCTCATGATCGCCGTGGCTGGAATGGTCGGCGTTATCAAAGGCGCGGACTGGTTGGTCGAAGGGGCGGCCGGGATCGCGGCCCGGCTGGGTATGCCCAAAGTCGTGATCGGGGCCACGATCGTCTCGCTTGGAACGACCAGCCCGGAAGCGGCGGTGTCCGTGTTGGCCGCGTGGCAGGGGGATGCGGGATTGGCCTTGGGTAACGGGGTGGGGTCGATCATCGCTGACACGGGCCTGATCTTCGGCATCGGGTGCCTGTTGACCCGGCTACCCGCCGATCGATTCGTACTCAACCGGCAAGGCTGGGTACAGTTCGGGTCCGCGCTGCTCCTGGCGGGGCTGTGTTTCGGCTCGTTCTTCCTGTATGGTGACGACGCCCGGCTGATCCGACCGGTCGGCATGCTGTTGATCGGGCTGCTCGTGTTGTACCTGGCCGTGTCGGTCAAGTGGAGCCGGCAGCACCCACACGGCGAACCACACCTGCTGGACAAACAGCAGGATGTCGATGTCGATCTGGTCGAACGCAAGCAACGTGATCCGGCACAGAAACCCCTGATCGTATTGTTGTTCATGGGGCTGGTGGGTTTATCGATCGTGATTGTTTCGGGCGATGCGCTGGTCGCGTCCGTCAGTGAACTGGCCGAAGCTCATTGGGGCGTTCCGCAAGCCGTGATCGCCGCAACCCTGGTCGCGTTCGGCACAAGCCTGCCGGAACTTGTTGTCGGGTTGACCGCGGTTCGTAAAGGCCATGCGGAACTTCTGGTCGGCAACGTCATCGGGGCGGATATCCTCAATGTTTTGTTCGTCATCGGAGCGGCGGCATTAGCCAAGCCGTTACCGATCACCGAGCCCGGTACGAATCAACCATACATCTTCCTTTGGCTGCACCTGCCGACCATGCTGCTGATGTTGGGGCTGTTTCGGCTGTATATCTTCCGGGCGGTCAAGGTAGGCGGGTTTTCTCGATGGATGGGGCTGCCTTTGGTGGGGATGTACCTGGTCTATACCGTCATCGGGTACCTGGCTTCGTTGTAGAAGGCTGAGACGGTAATGCGTATCCGATTAGCCAAAGAAAGTGACCACGACGCGATCTGGCATATATTTCATGCCGTGGTATCGAGTGGTGACACTTACGCCTTCGACCCGGCCACCCCCCGCGAGGCGGCGCTGTTCGTCTGGTGTTCACCGGACGTTCGAACCTATGTCGCTGACGATTCGGGCGTGGTCGTCGGGACCTATATCCTTAAGCCGAACCAGCCCGGCCTTGGCAGTCACGTCGCCAACGCCGCGTTCATGGTCGCCCCCCATGGCAGGGGTCGAGGGATCGGCCAAGCCATGGCTGAACACAGCCTCAGCGAGGCCCGTCGGCTGGGATACCGTGCCATGCAGTTCAACCTGGTTGTGGCGAACAATAAGCCGGCTGTTGCGCTGTGGAAGAAACTCGGATTCGAGACCGTTGGGGTTCTGCCCGGTGCGTTTCGACATGCCCGGCAAGGTTACGTGGACGCCTTGGTCATGTATCGCCGGCTTTAGTTAACCGCCGGATCGGTCAGCGAGAACGTGTCTCCATCCTTGGTGACCACACTGACCCCGCTGAACCACAGACGGAAGGTACGGTCAGCATTATGGTGGTCGGTACAGACCCTGATCGGGCCGAGGTCAACCACGTTATCCCACGTCATCGCTCGGCCGTTTTCGCCCCCGCCACGGCGGAACACCCACTGGACGATATGGTGTTGATCATTGAGATACAGATCATAAGCATCGCCCGGCGTGTAGCCGCCTTCGTCCGGATACTGCACGATCACCTTGCGAGCCTTGCCTTCTCCGATAGGCAACTCGGCCTTCCCCGCATCCGTGACGGTCGGGTTGGACCAGACGATCTGAAATGGGAACAGAAACCAGTAACTGTCGTTGATGAATCGTTTGTCCGCGCTGATGATGGCCTGCGGTGTGCTGTCGGTCAGTGAGGATCGAGAATATGTGATTGATTCTTCACCGTCTGTTTCGAGCGTGATCCTGTCGTCATGGGGCCGCCATGTCCAGTGTCGATGCACCTCGCGGTCGGGTGTTTTGACGTTAAACGTGAAACGTAACTCCACGATATCACCCCAGTTTTTAATGCCGTATGCTTCCGCGATATCTTGCGCGGTCACATCAGCTCGGACAGTGTTGGCCAACAGCAACAGGCCCAAAGAAAGCAAAGTTACGATCCGGTGCATCGTTCCGACCTCCTGATATCAGGGGTTGTTATTCAAACAGCTGTGCGTTGTGATCAGATGACGGCAGACAGACACCCAGATGTTCTGCTGCGGCCCGGGTCAACTGTCTACCCTTACGTGTACGTGCAAGGAAACCGATCTGCAGCAGATAGGGTTCACAGACCTCTTCGAGCGTGCCTGAGTCCTCACCCAAGGTGGCCGCGATGGCATCAACACCCACCGGCCCGCCCTCATATGTTTCCGCGATCACACGCAGATACTTCCGGTCCAGTTCATCAAGGCCCAGGCTGTCAACGCCTTCCAGTTGTAACGCCTCATCCACGACCGTTGGTGTGAGCCGGCCGTGATGCTTGACCTGTGCATAATCTCGGATCCTGCGAAGTAGCCGGTTGGCGATCCTTGGTGTTCCCCGTGAACGGGAAGCGATCGCGGCCAACGAATCCCGTTCCGTGTCCATCTGCAGCAGTTCGGCGCTGCGACGGAGGATCTTCAGGAGGTCATCTTGCGGATAAAAATCCAGATTGTGTGTCAGGCCGAAGCGTGATCGCATCGGCCCGGAGATCAATCCAGCACGGGTTGTGGCGCCGATCAGTGTGAAGGGTTGTAACGGTAGGGTGATCGTCTTGGCGTGCATGCCCTGATCGACCGTGACGTCGATCTTGAAATCCTCCATCGCCGAGTAGAGATATTCTTCCAATGCGACGGGCATGCGATGGATCTCGTCAATGAATAACACGTCGCCCCGTTGCAGCTTGGTCAGGAAACCGACCAGGTCGCCCGGCTTGGTCAGCGCAGGCCCGCTGGTCACCGTCAGGTGGGCCTGCATCTCGTTGGCAATGACATGCGCGAGGGTGGTCTTGCCCAGGCCCGGCGGGCCGTGCAGCAACACGTGTTCCATCGGTTCGCCACGCTGTCGTACCGCCTCCAGCGTGATACGCAGTTTTTCAACCAATTTGGGC
Source organism: uncultured Phycisphaeraceae bacterium (assembly GCA_964544195.1). Classification (GTDB taxonomy): domain Bacteria; phylum Planctomycetota; class Phycisphaerae; order Phycisphaerales; family Phycisphaeraceae; genus CAZJCN01. The sequence goes on from CAZJCN010000005.1 coordinate 17,504, forward strand.
TGACCGACATAATCGTCCAGCCGCTGCGGCCGGAGGGTGAGGTTCAGGGCCTCCTCAGCCGGGGTGTGGGTCTTGCCGGAGACGATCCGTTCGGTGGGCATACACAGATCATAACGAGGGTGGGAACGGGATTCAGGGGGCTCAGCTGAAAACGTGCCTGATCCGACACGCAGGCATCCGTGCTCAGTCCATCCCGATTACGCGTTCAACTTCTTCCAGGCTGGTTTCGCCTCGGATGACCATATCGTAGCCGGCCTCCCGTAGGCTGGTGAACATCGTCAGGTCCACCGCCTTGCGGATCGCAGCCATATCGGGCTTGTTCATGATGACGTCGCGCAGGGCATCGTTGGTGGTCAGCAGCTCGTACACGCCCCGTCGGCCGTGGTACCCCGTTCCGAAACACTTGGCACATCCGCCGGGGTAATAGATGGTTTCGATGCCGCTGACACTCCGCCCCATCCGCATCACCTGTTCGGGGGTCGGACGCTTGGGAACCTTACAGTGTTCACACAGCAAGCGCGTCAATCTTTGCGCGAGAACCAGGTTCAATGTGGAGGCGATCAGGTAGGGTTCCACACCCAGGTCGATCAGGCGGAAGATCGTACCGATGGTGTCCTTGGCGTGGACGGTCGACAGGACGAGGTGGCCGGTGCTCGCGGCCTGCATCGCGGCGGTGGCGGTGGCCGAGTCCCGGATCTCGCCCAGCACGATGACATCCGGGTCCTGACGAAGGCAGGAACGCAGCAACTGATGAAAGCTGTGCCCGTGTGCTTCATCGACCGGTATCTGTGTCACGCCCGGCAGCTCGTACTCGATCGGGTCTTCAATGGTGATGACATTACGTTGAGAGGAGTCGATCTGGCGAAGCGCGGCGTAAAGCGTCGTGGTTTTACCCGACCCCGTCGGTCCGCAATTCAATAGCATGCCCGTGTTCTGCCGGGTCAGGTCGCGGATACGCTGATACATCCAGTCCGGCAGCCACAGGTCGCTCAGGTGCTGCGGGGCGTTCATCGGGTCCAGCACACGGATCACCAGCTTCTGCCCGAACATGCTGGGTGTGAAACTGATGCGGTAATCGATACGTCGGTCCGGAACCTTGACGGAAAAATGCCCTTCCTGAACGATCCCTTTTTTCGCGATGTCGATGTCACCCAGTACCTTGACCAGGCTGGAGAGCCGCTTATACATGCCGGTATCAACCGGTGACACCTCGACCATGGCACCGTCGATCCGCAAGCGGATCAACCCGCCCTCACGTTTCGGCTCCATGTGAATATCCGAAGCGCCGGAACGGATGCAGCCCAGCACCAGCAGTCGGATAATATCGATGGTTTCCGCGGTAGCATCCTTCGAGCGGGCCTGAGCGCCGCTGGCGGCATGCACGATGTGGCCGCGGGCGTTAATCAGCGAGATGTCTGATACGCCGTACGGCACATCTTTGCCCACCTTCAACAGCGCCGAGAACGAACCGATCCCGTAATTCCCGGATGATACATGTGGGGTGTCATTACCTAAAGCGGGTTTGTCGGGTTCCACTTCCACCACGCCGACGGATTCTTCGACCGAGTCGCGGGACGGGGCGGTGCGACGGGCAGGAGCGGGCGAATCATCCACGAACGTGATCTGCGTATCCCCGACGGTAAACCGCATGCCGGAACGCAGGACCACTGACACGATATCCAGGCCGTCGATCTTGGTCCCATTGCGGGAATCCAGATCGCGGAGCACGAAGCCGACATCGCTTTTTTCAATCTGGCAATGATGCCGGCTGATACGTTTGTCTTCGGACAAGACCAAGGAGTTGCTGGCGTGGCGTCCGATGGTGACCTTGCCGTTGGTCAGGTCGACTCGTTTGACGCCCGAACTCGTCTGGACTTCCAGGTGTGCCATCGTGATCGCTATTGTAGCGATTCATGAAGGGGTTTAGAGATCGACCGGCTTGCGTTCGTGGGCGACGAGGTCTTCGTAGGTTTCCCGGAGTCGGATAATCGTGGCTTTGCTGCCGTCCACAAGCACCTCGACCGGGCGCGGCATGGCGTTGTAGTTGCTGGCCATGACCATGCCGTAGGCACCCGCCGTGAAGAAGCACAGCCGATCACCACGCTTCAGCGGCGGCAGCTTTCGCCCACGGGCCAGCGTATCGCTGGTTTCACAGATCGGTCCGACGACGTCGTAAATCTCCAGGCCCGGCAGGTCCAGATCAGCCGACCTTGTCGGCGGGACGTGTTCCGGGCTTACCGACGTCGGCCAGGCAAAATGAAACCCGTCGTAAAAGCTCGGCCGGATCAGGTGGTGCATCCCCGTATCCACGATCGCGAAGGTCTTGCTCCCGCCGACCTTGATGTATTGCACCGTGCAGGCCAAGACGCCCGCATTCCCCGAGATCGTCCGCCCCGGCTCAATGATGATCTTCAGATCCTTGCCCCGGACCAACGGCACGATCGCCTCGGCATAGGCGGTGTACGACGGGCTTTTCCCGGATTCGTAATCCGCCGCGTAGCCCCCGCCGATATCCAACGCCTCGATCGTATAACCAGCAGCCCGAAGGTCATCAATCAGCGCCACAGCTTTCGTGATGGCTTGAACGTATGGCTCCGGCGAATAAATCGGGGAGCCGATATGCAGGTGGATCGCGTTGAGTCGGCAATGTGGGTTGTGCCCGTAAGTATCGAAAAACCGCTTGGCTCGCTCGATATCCACGCCGAACTTCGTTTCTTTTTTCCCTGTCGTGGTCTTGGCGTGAGTGCGAGCGTCATAAACATCCGGATTGACCCGCAATGCCCCGTTGGCCCGCTTACCCATGCGCTCGGCAATGCGGGCGATGTTTTCAAACTCGGCTTCCGATTCGATATTGAACCAGCCGATCCCCGCGTCAATGCCCGCCTCGATCTCGGGATCGGTCTTGCCGACCCCGGCATACACGACCTTGTTCATGTCCGCCCCGGCCTCTTTGGCGCGGAACAGCTCACCCGCCGATACCACATCCATACCGCTGCCTCGCTCGGTCAACAGCTTCAGGATATTCAGGTTGCCGCAGCTCTTGATCGAGTAGCAGATGATCGGGTCCAGCTCCCTGAACGCGCTGCTCAGGGCGTCGTAATGGTTCAGGAACGTCGCCTTGGAATAGATGTACGCCGGCGATCCGACCTTGGTCAGGATTTCATCCACCGGGACGTCTTCACAGAACAGTCGACCGTTTCGGTATTGAAAATGATCCATGATTCAGGGCACCTGTGTTGAGTATTGGGCCAGGTATCATAGCCCATCCCAACCTACAGGACACCCACCGGGCGTGTGCTAACGGAATTCGACGGTGTAGACGTGGGCCTGTGCACTGTGGTTGCCGGTCCCGGCAATCAGCCGGTCGTTACTGATCACGGTGACGTTGCTGCAGCCCCCGGTATCGTCTTTGGCCAGCTCGACCCATTCCCGCCAGCTTTGCCCGCCGTCGGCTGATATCAGCAGAACATGTCGGTAGGGCTTTTGACGCTGATCGGTCGCACTGAGAACCCGGTAGGTCTTGCCGTGCCAGTTGAACGTGGTGGACTCACCAAGGAAGCCCTTTTTCCATACTTGGAAAGCCGGGTACCATGTTTTACCCGCGTCGTCGCTGGCATATAACGTCGCGATACCCGATGCGGTGACGTAAATACGATCGCCTTCTTTGAAAAAGCTCATCAGGTCACGGGCGTCCGGGAACTCAGCCGTCTGCCGCCAGGTCTTGCCCGCGTCGGTTGACTTGAAGATCTTTCCTGACCCTTCGTATCCCACCCCGGCCAGCACCACGCCTTCGCTGATTTCGATCAGGCAGGTCACGTTCTGGCGCGGCAGTTTGTCGTCCAGTGCGATCCAGTCGAACGTCTTGAACCCGTCTTCGCTTCGAAGAATACTGATCTTGTTGTTTGCACTGCGACGCAATCCGACGAGGATTGTCCCGTCGTGAAGCTCGGTGAGCGCCACGGTCCGGGAGGCAGGCGCCTTGGCTACAACCTCCCACGTTTCACCTTCATCCCCCGAGCGGATGACGAGTGCCGGCTCGGTGGTGGTGGCATACAGCCGTCCATCCCGGGCACGGATAAAATTGCGGACGTCGTTGATGTCCCACTGTTCATACCCATCGAAAGTCTTCCGCCAGGTCTGGCCGGCATCCTCGGTTTTGTATATGTCGGCGGTTTCCTCCGTGCCGATCAGGGCGACACCCTCCGCCAGCCTGAACGACGAACGAACATTCGACTCCCCCGGCGGGGCGAAGTCATGAATAATCGACGCGGTCGGCCAGCGGTCGTTTTCGTCTGCCGGTTCAGCCCAGGCACAACCCCAAATCCCCAAGACCAACATGACTGCTGTCACAGACAGACCGGAAGTGTTTTTCATGGCTCAGCCCTTTCCTTGAAGATGCAACGGCCTGCTTGGGCCACCTCTGCCGGACGTGGATGGGCCCGGTACCCTAGAATACCGCTATGGACTTGGCCTATCTGGACAACAACGCGACAACTCGCCCGGCCCCGGAAGTCGTTGAAGCGATGAACGAGGCCCAGACCGCCTTTTGGGCCAACCCGTCCAGCGTGCATCGACCCGGACAGGTCGCGAGACAGAAAGTCGAACTCGCGAGAGCCTCGGTCGCTTCCCTGATCGGGTCCCACCCCCGCCAGATCGTGTTTACTTCAGGCGGCACCGAAAGTAATAACCTGGCGATCGGCGGCATCCTCGGCGAGTCGCCCACCGGCGTGCTGATCACCAGCAGGATCGAACACTCCGCCATCCGCGAACCCGCACAGGTATTCGGCAAGAAGGGCAGACTGGTCTGGCTTCCGATCCAGCCCGGCGGGCGCATTGATCCGGATTCCGTCAGCGACGCGGTTCTGAATCACGCCGACTCGCCCGGCCCGATTCTTGTCAGCGTACAGTGGGCGAACAATGAAACGGGTGTGATCCAGCCGATCCATGAAATCGCATCGTTATTAGCGGAGTTACGCACGCGCCTCCGGCAGGATCAGGTTCAGCGACCAGCGTTGTATTTCCATGTGGATGCCTGTCAGGCGGTGGGCAAGATTCCGGTTGATGTAGAAACAGCCGGCGTAGACCTGCTGTCGCTCTCCGGCCATAAGTTTCACGGCCCGAAAGGGATCGGGGCCTTGTATGTTCGGCGCGGAATCAAGCTGAAACGACAGATCCATGGCGGGCCGCAGGAACTGCAACGACGCGGCGGTACCGAAAACACTCCGGGGATCATCGGCCTGGGGGTGGCTGCGGAGTTGGCCCGTACATTTGTGCAGGATCGGGAAGCTATTAACCGGTTGGCTGCGTTACGGGATCGGTTTGAATCCCAGATTTTGCGTCTTATCCCCGGATCTCGCATCAACGGCCCGGACACACCCGAACAGCGCTTGTGGAACACAACGAACCTGGCATTCCCGGGCCTGGAAGCGGAGGCGATCCTGCTCGGGCTCAGTGAGCGGGGGGTCTGCGCCTCGGCCGGGGCCGCGTGTTCGAGCGGGTCCCTGGAGCCGTCTCCCGTGTTGTTGGCGATGGGGGTGCCCGAACCGGTCGCCCACGGGTCCGTACGGTTTTCGTTCAGCCGGGACACTCGAGAATCCGAGGTGGAAACCGCCTTGCAGGTTCTGCCCCAGGTCGTGGCCCGCCTCGGCCGGGTGATGCCCGTCGGCTAAACCGGGCTTTACCTCGTTGCCTTCGTATCGCACAATAGGCAAGACGATAAGTGAGGGCGGAATACAGGAAGAGGTAACCGCGACATGCAGTCGATGACTTGGACGATCAGCAGGTTGGGCAGCCGGTTCAATCTGCTGTTTGAGCCTTACCGGCGTCGGGTGATGCACTCGGCGCTCGGTCGGCTGTTGGATAAACCGCTGGATCTCAAGGTCGGCCTCGTCGAGCCGGACGGCACACACCGGGTATTACCCTTTACCACGCGTGGTGTGGAGCTCACCAACTGTGAGCAGTTCGAGCGGATGAACTCGATCACCTTCCGGGGATACAGCGAGAATCACAGTCTGCGTTTCGAGTTCAACATCCACGCGGTCTTCTACCCGCAGGACGAGCGGTTGTGCATCATGCCGGCGTTTTACCTCGAGATGCGCGTCAATCCCGTTCGTCGAATCCGGTGGTACCCCTACACCGAGCCACCGGAGAAGGTTCGTTTATTTATCCAGCTTGACCGCGAGAGCACCGACATCACCGCCTCGGCCGACGCCGACGGCAGCCCGGCGCAGATCAACCTTCATTATCACACTGACCTGAAGCTCAACAACGAGCCTTTTGCGCTGGCGCCCGGCGTCAACCCGAGAGGTGATCGCAGCATCGAGGTCGCGGAACGTATCGTCAGCCTGAACCCCGATTGCACCGTGACGGAGTGCGGCAAGGGGCTGGAACACGAACTCCCGGTGACCGAGGCCGGCAGCGGAATCAAGTGGCGTCTGGTCTGGGGGGCTCATGTCGCCGACAAGGTGCTGAAAGTTCGCCACCAGGGTCGGGATCGCGACACCGTCTTCCGTTACAACAATGCGTGGTCCAATCTTGATGAAGTCATCACCGAAGCGGTGGAGACACGCGATCAACGGCTGGCGTTGTCACGCCGATTCGAGAAGCTGCTCGAACAGGCCCCCTTGGACACCGCGCAGTCTCACCTGTTGGCTCAGAGTTTCCAGGCATGGCTGAGTAACACCTTCTGGTGTGACATTCTCGATGAAGACGGGCAGCGCATTGACGAATGGTTTAGCGTGTGGGAAGGGGTCTGTGCCTACCACGGCACGCTGGATGTGGAATACAACGTGGCGCTGGTTTACTTGACCCTTTGGCCCAAGTTGCTTGGCCTGCAATTCGATCAGTGGGCTGAGCACGAGCTGCCACACGAAGAGTCGCAGGGCAGTTTCCTGTGTCATGATCTGGGGGCCGGTTTCGAAGCATTGGGACAGGCGTACCCCCACGACATGGAGGTCGAGGAAAACAGTAATTTCCTCCTGCTGCTTCAGGCATACACGCGCTGGACCGGTCGGGACGGCAACGCCCATCGTCATGCCGAGCTTGTCGTCCGCCTGGCACAGTACCTGCTGTGGTGCGACCGGGACGGGTCCGGTTTTCCGTCGCGTGGTGTTGCCAACACGATCGATGACGCCAGCCCGGCCGCTCAATATGCCAGAAAGCAGACGTATCTCGCGGTCAAACGGGTCGCTGCGCTCAAGGCGGCCGCCGACCTGCTGGCGATACACGGGGGCTATGATGAAATGGCCCAGCGATGCGATCAGGTGGCTGAACAGGATCGCAAGAAGATCGAAGACACGGCCTGGCTTGGCGATCATTATGCCGTGTGCGTGGACAAGTCCGCGGTGGGGGTTTTCGATGCCTGGACCGGGCAGCCGCTGCCCTACGACACCTTGCCGGGTTGGGACGCCTACTCGATCTATACCGGCAACGGTCTGTTGCTCCCGCTGATGGTCGGCCAACCCGACCTGCTCGACCTGACTCACCTGCGCGCCGATATCGCCAACGCCCAGCGTGAAAACGCCTCCCGCTACGGCTGTGGCCACACCTCCGAAGAGGTGGACAATGTCTGGATCAGCCAGAACCTCTGGCGGGACACCCTTGCTCAATATCTGCGGCTCCGCCCACTGTCCCCCCAGCACTACTGGGATATGCAGGTCATGAGCAACACCGGCCAGAACTCGATGGGATACATCGACTCCTACATCAACAACTACCTGGCATTTAATCCCCGCGGGATCGCCGTGATCGGACACCTGCTCGCAGCACCACGATTGATCATCGATCGGCTGGCGCCGGGCGGGGCGTATATCACCGTTGATCCGGACCGCCACAAACCGCAGCGTTGGCCGTTGCTGCCTCTCGCTGACTGGAAGGCCGGCAAAATCCCCGTCTGCGTGATCGACCACGAAGGCAAAGTCACTATCGAAGGTCAGATCGACCCGGTCATCATCCACGGCAACCCGCCCGAAAAGCAGAATCTCACCGGACAGCAGTTGATCGGATGACTCTCGTTACTCGGTGATCCCCAGGTCCGTCTTGGTCAGCAGGCTGTCAAAGGTGTAGCCCGCCGCTTCGATATTGTCTCTTGCACCTTCCTGACGATCGATCACCGCGATGATGGCCGTCACGGTGGCCCCCAGATCGGTCAGTGATTTCGCCGCTTCGAGTACCTGCCCGCCCGTTGTGGCGATGTCTTCCAGGATCACGACCCGGTCGCCGGGCTCGAGCTTGCCTTCGACCTGTTTCGCTGTGCCGTAGTTTTTCTTCTGGTTGCGGATCAGTAGGGTGGGGAGCCCCGCAGCCAGACTGGTGGCGCTGACGATCGGGATGCCGCCCAGTTCCGCACCGGCAAGCCGATCGATCGGGCCGGGCAGGTCGGCGATCTTCTTCGCAAAGCGTTCCGCCAGAGCAGCGAGGATGTCCGGCTGGGTCTGGAACAGGTACTTGTCCAGGTAATACCTGCTTTTCCGCCCGGAACGGAGCGTGAAATCACCGTGAAGCAGGGCGGCGTCCTTGATACGTTGAATCAGTTCAGCGTCGGTCATATTCACAGTCTAGCAGTTTGATAAGTGATTACCGGTGTCGTGTTCGGCGGATGGGTTCGTGCCCCTGTCTAGGGGGTCAGGGTCGTCCCGCTTCGGTCGCGGAACACCAGCGCGAACAGCAGCATGGCGACCCCAGCGATCAGTGTCATCACCATGAAGACCTGGCGGATGTCGCCGTCCCATGCCTGTGCGATCTGGCCGGACAGGTTGTTTCCGACAATCCGCCCCGTCCCGAACACGCACATCGCATACAGCCCTTGGATCGAATTACGAAAGCCCGGTTCCGCCCGGTGATTCAGATAGAGCGGGGGCATCAGAAAGATCGCCAGCACGGTCAGGCCGTGCAACACCTGTACTCCGATGGCCGACCACCAGGTCGGTACGGTCCACAGCAGCGCCATCCGCGTCGCCGCCGCCGCGGTGCCCAGCACCATGACCCCTTTGGCGCCCAGCTTTTTCAGAAGCCAACCGAACGCCAGGACATAACCGATCTCCAGCACCACCCCCAGCGACACGATCAGGCCCAGCCATTTCTCTTCAAACCCCACAACCCGAGTCAGGTACAGCGGGTAAAAGGTGTAGTAGGAGCTGGTGGATATCCAGATCAGCCACATGGCAAAACAGAACAAGGCGACGTCCGGTGCCAGCATGCGTTTCAAGGCCAACAGCGTCGGCAGGGCTTTGCCCTGGTTGGCAGGCGGGTGTGGGTTGGGAACCTCCGCCCCGGTCGAGGGATCACCGACACGTCCACGGGTCGCGGGGAGGAACCATGTGTTGCCGCACGCCAGTAACGCCACCGCGACCCCGGTCAACAGCGCCAGCCCGACCGACACCCCCTTTGCCAGCAACACATACAACACGAACGACGGCGCGATGAAGCCGATCGTCCCGTAAACCCGGATCCGGTGATAAGGCGGGGTGTCCTTCCCGGCTGCGTCACGGATCCCGCGCACACTGAACAGCATCCCGTCGGTTAACGACATGATCGGTGAAATGGCCAGCGACCACAGCAGGAACGTCGGCAGCAGCCACCAGTAGCTGTGGCCCGACAGCAGCAGTGTCAATGCGCTGGCCGCCACGAAGAACGTACCCCGAAGCAGTGTCCGGTTCTCGAGCTTCAGGTCCGCCAACAGTGACATCAGCGTCGGCATCAACAGGGCGGACAGCCCGCTGAGGCTCATCACCACCCCGATCTGCGCATCACTCAGGCCACGCTCTTCCAGATAGACCGAGGCGTAAGGCGACACGCTGCCCAGCACAGCGTAACCAAGAAAATACTGGAGCTTGATCGACTGCAAGGCGGAAGAATTTCGATGGGGTGAATGACAACGGCCGACCGATCAACGCTCGCGCAGCTTGGCCAGCAGGCGGAGGATTTCAAGGTACAACCAGATCAGCGTGACCAGCAGGGCAAACCCGCCGTACCACTCCATGTATTTCGGGGCACCCCGTTCCACACCGGTCTCGATGAAGTCGAAGTCGAGCACCAGGTTCAGTGCCGCGATGATCACCACCACCACGCTGAACCCGATGCCGATCGGCCCGGAGCTATGAATAAACCCGATCGGGATTCCGAAAAGCCCGAGGATGAAAGAGGCCAGATACAGCAGCATGATCCCGCCCGTCGCCGCGACGATCCCGAGCTTGAAGTTCTCTGTGGGTTTGATGAGTCGACTCGTGTATGCCAGCAGCAGCGCCGCGAGCGTGCCGAAAGTCAATCCCACCGCCTGGACGACGATCCCGGGATATGCTTTTTCAAAGGCGGCCGAGATCGCACCGAGCAGCAGCCCTTCACATGCCGCATAGGCCGGGGCTGTGTAAGGCGAAGCCGAGGGCTTGAATATGGTGATCAGCGCCAGGATCAGGCCGCCGATCAATCCGCCGATCATCCAAGGGTATACCGCCTCGGGGGTCTGGTACGTCATCTTCCAGGTAAACGCCCCTGCCGCAACGACCAGCAGCAGAAGGAACCCGGTCTTGGTGACCGTTCCCTGCAACGTCATCAGCTCGGCCCGATCGGCTTCGTATTGAACGCCAAGCTGATCGAAAGTTTTATTATTCAAGGCGGGGTTGGCGGTCCGCATCATGGTGATTCCCCTTGTGAAGCATGTGGCCGGGTATTCTATCCGATGCCGTAGACGATCATCATAGCCGATCAGGCCCGATGCCTCGGATTGTACCTGTCCATGCCGGGCTGTTACTCTAGTTACCTGTCTTGACGATCAAGTGAGTCATCCAGAGTTGCTTATTCTGATTCGATCATGCGCTACGCCCTGATTATCGCTGGTGGTTCGGGAACCCGGTTATGGCCGATGTCCACGCGAGAGCTGCCGAAACAACTGATCCCGTTCATCGAAGGCAGAAGCCTGCTCGAGATCGCCATGTCGCGCCTCAAGGGGCTGATCCCCGACGAGCAGATTTTTGTCTGTGCCGGTGAATCACACCGCCAGGCGATGCTGGATCGGTTGCCCGGTCTGTCCGCTGACCGGTTCATCGGCGAGCCATGTGGCCGCGACACGCTCAATGCCGTCGGCCTTGGGTCAGCACTGCTTGGCCGGGAGGATGAAAACGCGATCGTGGCGGTGTTCACTGCTGACCACCTGATCCAGCCCGAAGACAAGTTCCGCGAGATCGTCGACATCGGCTACCGATTAGCCGAAGAACAGCCCCACACCCTCGTCACCTTCGGGATCAACCCGACGCATCCCGCTACGGGCTATGGCTATCTGGAACTGGGTAAACCGACTCCCTGCGGCAAGGCGCGCGTCGTCTCCCAGTTCAAAGAAAAACCCGACCTCGACACCGCCACGCAATACCTCAAGGCCGGCCCCGAGAAATACCTGTGGAACTCCGGCATGTTTGTCTGGCGCAGCAGCGCCCTGATGGATTGTATCCGTCGTTTTTGCCCGGACAACTACTTGGGGATCAGCGAGATCGTTGACGCGTGGGACTCGGATCGCCGAACAGAAACGATCAACCGCATTTATCCCACGCTGAACAAGATCAGTGTGGACTATGCCGTCATGGAGCCGGCCAGCCGCGACCACCGCGCGCGTGTGCTGGCGGTCCCCATGCCCTTGAACTGGCTGGATGTCGGGAGCTGGCCCTCTTACGCCAAGACCCTCAGCCCCGATGAGGCCGGCAATACCGTCTCCGGCTGCCGATCCGTGTTGATGGATAGCCGCAACTGTCTTGCCGTCAGCAGCGACCCCGATCACCTGATTACGACAATCGGATGCGATGACCTGGTCATCATCCATACGCCCGGGGCCACGCTGGTATGCAAAGCCGATCAAGCCGAGCGTATCAAGGAGCTGCACAAGCAGGTGGGGGAAAAGTATGGTGAAGACCTGCTTTGAAGGGTCACCCGTTTCTACAATACCCCGATGCGGTACCTCTCAATTGATCTGGGCGATAAGCGGACCGGCCTGGCGGTGGGGGATGACATCACGCGTATCGTCTCCCCGTTACAGGTCATCCACACCACCGATCCCAAGGAGCGCATGAACGCCATCGCCCGGGCGATTGAGGAGCAAGGCCCGGGAGCCCTGGTGCTCGGGGCGCCGTTCAACATGGACGGCTCGGGAGGTCCGGCGGTTTCCAAGGTCCGTGTGTTTGCCGATCAGCTCAAACAACAATTCGGCCTGCCGGTCCATCTGGTTGATGAGCGATTAAGCTCGGCTCAGGCGGACGAACAGATGGCACAAACCGGCCTGACGCACGGCCAGAAAAAAGCGCGACGTGATGCGCTCGCCGCCGCGGTTATTCTTCGCAGCTTTCTCGAATCAGGGGTGGACGAATCGCTTGGATCGGATTGAAGGGCAAGATCCGATCAGAACAGCATGCTGTAAAGCAACAGCCCCAGGCCCGGCAACAGCATGACGACCCCGATGTAGCCGACCGTGTTTTTCATCTCCGGTGACAGTCGATTGACCGGCCGATTGATCCTGGCGCATATCCGAAGCAAAGCCAGCTCAGCCCGCTTGATCGCGGAGCTATTGGTCGTGACCTCCAGCTCCGGCTCGGGTTCCGACATTTCGTGAGCCGCGGTGGGGGCAGGCTCCGCCTCGGTTGCGGCTGCGACCGGTTCAGGGGATTCGTCTTCTGCCAGCTCCCGCGCCACGTCCTCGGCTGAGGCACCGGTCGAAACCGGTTCGGGTTCGGCCTGCTCGGTGGCTGATACCGGTTGCGGCTCCGGCGATTCATCTCCCGCCGATTCCTCGTTTACAACGGTTTGGTCTTCCGTATTGTCGGGCTGGACTTCGGCTTCGTTCTGAGCGGCAAGGATCTCGTCGGTACCCGGAACTTCCGGGGTTGAGGCCTCGTTGTCCTGCTCGATGGCCTGCTCGGCGGCTTCGGCCAACATCTCATCAATCTGCTCGATCGACACGGGCTGGCTGCCGTCATCAGAAGCTTTTTCATCAGCCGATACCGGTGACGGCTCGGATTCCACTACATCGGCCTGTTCGGCTGTGACAGCAGGCTCAGCCGTGGGATCTTCTGCCTCGGCCGGTTCGGCTTTCGCGTTCGCGGCCTGCATCTCCTGCAGCAGGGAATTGATCTGTTCGCCTAAAGCGTCATCATCGGATTGGGACTCGGCCTTGGATGCCTCGGGTCCATCGGTATCCGCGGATGCTTTTGTGTCTGGGTTGCTGTCAGAAGGTTCTTCAGCCGAGTCAGCAGATGCGTCCGGAGCAGCCATCTGTTGGTTGAGCAGGTCCGTAGCCATCGCGGCGATGGCGTCAAGGTCCATCCCGCTATTTTGAGTCGGCTT
>CAZJCN010000006.1:0-4235 GCA_964544195.1 uncultured Phycisphaeraceae bacterium
CGTTGCCTTGATCTCCGCGACGTCGCGGGGCAGCGGGGCAGCCGATATCGGATGACCAATGGTGGAGGACAGGTGATCGTGATGCGGAAGCGAGTTCGACGGCTGACGGCCGGGGTGATCGGTGTCTGGTGTGTATTGGGGGGATCGCCCGTTTCATCGGCCGGGACGGTTACGGTTGAGCCGACGGTCACACGGGCGATCGAGGGGATCGAACAGTTCGAGCGTAAAAAGTACATTAACCTCGCGGCGGACACCGGGGCTGTGCTGGATGCGTTGGACGCGGAGAAGTTCCGTCGGTACTTCGTGGAACTGGGGATTCATCTCGGCCGACGGGTGAACCTGCTGCACGCGGCGTGGTCCTACGAGAACGCGGCGTACGAGGACCCGAACCGGCCGGGATACGTGGATCTGGACCGGTTAGCGAAAGAAGCCAAGCCGCCGCGTTCCAAGTGGGACCGGCAGTTGCGGCAGATCTTCCCTGAAGGGGCGGATCTGGTCGGCACGGAGAACTTTCTAGAAAAGACCTGGCCGCCGTTCATGGAAACCTACTTCCGGGAGGAGGACACGAAGAAGCATCACCCGATGGTGAAGAACCCGGACGCGGCAGCAGAAGCGATGATCGCGTATCTGAAGGTCGCGTTCGACGACTGGAGTCGGCCGCGTTGGTTCGAGGGCCTGAACGAGCCGGACTGGTTCTTCAACGTGCGGAACGACGAATCGTTTTTCGGGCTGCACGAAGGGTTTTTGAAGTACGGCCGCGCGTCCGGTCTGGACATGAAGATCGGCGGGCCTTGCTTCCCGACGGCGCAGTATTTCAAGAAGAACTATCAGGCCCTGCCGGGGGGGATGGGGCACTTCATCAAGCAGACCGGGGGCAAGCTCGATTTCTATTCGTTCCACCCGTACAACTACATGCGTTGGGACGAGCAGAAGCGGGATTTCTTCGGGCGCATTACCGGCGGGCTGCCGATGGACGCCGACCTGGACGCGCTGTCGAACTACACGTTTCTCGAGTACGGCCAACCGGTGAAGGTGGTGATCAGCGAGCACGGCGGGTATCTGGTCAATCCCCAGCTCGGTAACGAGCAGATGGACCGGCTGGCGAAAGAGCTGTTCCCCGATCTGCCGGAATGGGAACGCGAGATGAAACGCCGGGCGTTTACGGACTATCTGATGGTCAGCGGAGCGATTTCTCACACGCTGACGTTCATGGATCACCCGCACATTGTGGAAAAGGCGATCCCGTACATCCAGCTCCAGACGCTGAGCTGGAAGCCGGATCACTACGCGACGCTGATCGTGTCCAAGGGTTACCAGAGGCCCGCGAAGGAGTGGGTCGAGACGCGGATGGTGGACTTTTACGAGTATTTCAAGGGGGTGAAGGGTCGTCGTGTGAATTTCTGGTGCGACGATCCGGATGTTCAGACGCAGGCGTTCGTGGACGGGTCGAAGTTGTATCTGTTGTTCAACAACCTGGCGAAGGTACCGCAGGAAGTGACGTTGGACCTGAAGGGCGCGGACAGGCCGGTGCGATATGAGGTTCGTCGTTTAAGCCGTAATCAGGATTACACGCCCAACTTCCGTGTTGAGCGGGTCAGCGCGCTGGAATCGCTTTCGCTGGCGCCGCTCGAAGCGGTGGCGGTGGTGGCCCGTTACGACGAGCCGATCCCGCAGGCTGAGCGTTTGAACGAGACGATCCACTACGGCGACCGCAGCGTGGTGGAGATACAGGGGAAGGACACGGCGACTTTCCGCATTAATGTGCCCGACGTGGAGTCGGCGCGCGACGCGACGCTTCGGATCGCGGTCGGTCGTGGCGTGGATACGGATCATGATGTAGCGGTGCTGTTCAACGGCAAGCGGTTGAAGGTTCCGCTGGAGGATGCGGCGCCTTATTTGGAAGACAAGCGGAGCGACGGCACGGGCGATTACGGTGCGCTCAAGCGTGTGCGGGTGCCGGTGGAATGGTTGCGCGAGAACAACCGGGTTGTCGTGGCGTTTCCCGACGGCAAGGGGGGCGGGGTCGGGTCCGTGGTGTTGCGTGTGGCCCGTCCGGTGCAGACACGCTGAGTTCCGACGCTTTCAGGGATTGATTGACACTTGAGACACCGACTGACCCGCTCGGCTGTGTATCGGCTGGCGGGTCAGTTTTTGATATGGGCGTGACAGGCGTCGCGGATGGCGTTGAGGTTTTCGGTCGGTGAGCCGTAGGGCACAACCGCGGTCCCCATGATGAAGCCGGGCATGCCGTCAGCTTCCTTGAGGCATGTTTCGGTTTCTTGTGCGAGTTGTTCGGGGCTGTGGTTCTGGACGTGTTGGGGGTTGAGGTTCCGGCGGACGGAGATTTTGGCCTTTTCGCAGGCTGTACGGAAGGCGGGCCAGTCGGCGGAGAAGTCGCACAGGATCTGGCGGGAGCCGGTGTTGAGGTAGCTGTCGAGAATCGGGGTGGTGTTGCCGCCGATGATCAGCGGGCAATAGGGGTCCCAGGCCTGGTTGAGCGCTTCGATGATGCGTCGTGTTTCGGGGACGACCAGTTCCTCGTACATATCGGGTGGGAACAGTTCGGGTGAGGCCTGTGAATCGAAGAGGATGGTCCACACGCCCGCTTCGAGGTAGGCCTTCCCGAAGGCGATGATGACGTCGCCGGCGAAACGGAACAGGTCTTTGCAGTAGTCGGGTTCGGTGAGCGAGCCGACGAAGACGTCTTCGGGGCCGGCGAGGTTGAGCGCGAGTGAGAACGGGCCGGAGAGCGCTCCACGGACGGGGACGGTTTCGTGCAGCGAGCGAAGCCGACGTGCGACTTCAAGGTTGACCGGCATGCGGCCGTCCTTGTTGGGATCGGGGACGCGGAGTTGACTCAGGTCGTCGCCGAATTGGATGGCGTGTTGTCCGGGCACGATGCCGGGGATGGACGGGTCGTCGTCGCCGTAGTACTGGACTTTGGCGCCGAGGGCCTCGGCTTCGAGGTTGTAGACGTCCATACCAATGACCAGCGCGTCGGCCTGATACAGCTCGTGTTCAGCAAGCATGGCTTGGTGAAGCAGGTCCGGGTCCTGTGACACGGCGGAGGGCGTTTTGCCGAGGAGGAAGGCTTTCTGTTCGTAGACGGCGGGGACGAAGGGGACGCGGTCAACCGGCTGGCAGTTCCAGACGTGTTCCATGCGTTGTCGTGGAGTCATGGCGCGAAGTATACGGTTCTGTGGGCGTCGGTAAGTTTGCCGATCACGATCGGCGGGTGGATATTTTGTGGATAAGCTGTCGGGGTCTAGCCGGACGGGGGAAAAATTAAAGATTTTTGGGCCAAGTGAGGGGCAAGGTGTTGTAGTGAGGGGCAAAGTGGGGTAATATCCCCTGCGTTCTGGAGTCTGGCCCTTGGTATTCACCGGCACCTATGACCACACGATCGACCCTAAAAACCGCCTTGCGATCCCGAGCGAAGTTCGGGCCCAGATCCGGCGGTCGATGTCGCGTCATGGGGAAGGCGGCGGCAAGGGCGACCCGATCGTCCTGTATGTGACGCTCGGGCGGGACAGCGGATTGTGCCTGTACACGGAACAGGGGTATGAGAAGCGTGCGGACGAGCTTGACCAGTCGGAGATGGACGCGGAGGAGCTGCTGGAATATGAGCGGCTTTTCTACGCGTTATCGAAGCCGGTCGAATTGGACAAGCAGGGCCGGGTGACACTGCCCGGCGACCTGTTGAGCCTGTCGGGCCTCGGGACGGAGGTTGTGCTGATCGGCGTGAAGGACCACATGGAAGTGCGAGACCGCAAGAGCTGGTATGAGCACTTGGACCGGATGCTGAAGGAGCGGCGGGACATGTTGATGAATCCAAGGCTGGCGATGCGACGCCGAGGCACGCAGGGGTAAGAGCGAACAACACTTTGGCCGAGCGGGGAAACGCGGTCGGCCAAGCATGACGGATGGTTATAGGACGACGGATCGAGCATCACTCAGCGAAAGGAGTCGAGCAGATCGTCACACGACACACACCCGAGGGCGGAGCCGATCAAGGCTGAGAGGCCCGGCCCCGGGTTCAGGCAAGCGGCGAATCCCTCACTGCGACCTATGGATTTGCCCCAGCACCAGCGGAGGTGATCGAACGGATTCGCTTCCGTCCGGATCGTTGAGCCGACTGGATCGCGCACCGAGCAGGGATGGCAAGGGCGTGCAACCCAGGCGTCAGCAGCATCAGTGATCGGTTGCCTTGCACCCGTTTACGAGCTGACACAGGC
>CAZJCN010000006.1:4335-5873 GCA_964544195.1 uncultured Phycisphaeraceae bacterium
ACACTGCATCCTTCTCCTCCTACCACGCCCCGCGGGTGAGTGACCCGATGGGCGTGGTTTTTTTGTGCGCGGCGACTGGCGACCGCAGCATCTTGCTGTGACAGTTTTGGGGCTTGCTAGCGCGTGATCCGGCTGACGAGGTATCGGCCGACATAGACGTTGTAGCGCAGTGCAGCGTCAAGCAGTTCCGGGGGCACACGGCGGAGGGCCTGGTGGGTTTCAAACGTGAACGGCCCTTGGAACGCGATCGCGCGCAGGCCGGCGGTCACACCTTCCCAATCGACCGCGGGCGGCTCGATGCTGAAAGGCAACACGTGGTCGTCGCGGTCTTCGCCGGCGCGGGTTTCCTGGATGTGGATGGCTTTCAGTCGTTCCCCGAGCTGCTTGATGCCTTGGCGCTGGTCGATGCCGTTCATGTGTGCGTGGCCGGTGTCCCAGCAGGCGCCGATGAGCGGGTGGTTGAGTTCGTCGATCAGGGCGCACTGTTCGTCGGGTTGCCCGGCAAAGTAACGCGGACAGCCTTTGGTTTGGGCGTAGTGGTCGAAGATGTTTTCGATGGCGATGCCGACGTTGTGTTTTTCGCAGTCGTCGATGAGTGAGCGGAAGAACTCGACGTTGCCTTGATGGATGGCGCGGATGTGATCGGCGTCACACGGGCCGGGGAAGATATCCGGGTGCAGGACCATCCAGGGGATACCCAGCCGACCGCAGACGCGGATGGCGTGGCGGCAGGTTTCACGCTGGCGTCTGGCTTCGTCGTCCTGGCCGAACATATCGAAGAACGGCCCGTGCGCCTGAAGCCAGGGCAGCCCGGCGTCCTCGGCCCACTGGGCGCGCTGGTCGGCCCATTCATTGAAGGCACGTTCGTCGTTCCAATCCACGTTGTCGCGGTGCTGATAGAACGGCAGGTCGATCCCGTCGAACCCCGCCCTGACCAAGGCGTCGATGAGCTGGGGTTCCGAGACCTGTTCGGAGCGGATGTTGAGACTGGTGACGAGCTTCATAACCGGGGCGAGCCTCCTTTGCGATCCGGCCATTATGCCAGATCGACGAGGGGGCATACGTCCCGGGTTATCGGGCTTCGGCGGGGCGGTCGGGTTCTGTCGCAGGATCGCCCCGACTGCCGATAACACCGTATCGAGGCGCGGTGATTCCGCGCCCGTCCCGAGCCGGTCAGGCGATGTATCTCGCTGACGGGCGGATGTAACCCTGAGAACCCGGACTATGGCGAAAAAATCCCGCAAGAAAAAGAACGAAGACCCCAAGGCACTGTATCTGGCCATCTTATGGGCGGTGGCGGTGGGGCTGTGGCTGCTCGTGGTGGCGTCGTTGATCAGCTACGACCCGGCCGACCCCCCGGCGCATGCCTACGGCGTCCCGAACGAACAGGTCCACAACTGGGTAGGGAAAGTCGGGGCGTTGGTGGCGCACAAGGTGTATCTCTACGTCGGCCCCGGCGTCTGGGTCGGGCTGTTGGGCCTGGCGGGGATGCTGGCGGCGACCGGGATCGGCAAGGGCGTGTCGCAGCCGGTGATCCG
>CAZJCN010000006.1:5973-11348 GCA_964544195.1 uncultured Phycisphaeraceae bacterium
AAACGGCAGGAACTGGAGATCGACGAACACACCGGCGGGCTGGGCGCGACCGAGTCCTTCGGCCTTGAGGAGGAGGAAGACGACGAGGAATACGAGTACGAACAGGACGAGGCTGCCGACGAAGACGGCGAAGAGGACGAAGCCGAAGAAGAAGTCGAAGACGAGGCCGACGCGCCCGAGACGTATCAGCAGCAGAAGAAACACTTCTCGAAGGAGGAGCTGCGCAAGAAGATGCAGCAGCTTCCGATCAACTTCGCCCCGAAGATCAACCCGGCCAAGGTGGCCCCGCCACGCGAGATCGACCTGACGGGCTACGAGTTCCCGACGATGGACCTGCTCGCCGAGCCGGAGAGCAACTTCACCGAGGAGATGGAGAAGATCGTCCGCGACCAGGCGTTGCAGCTTGAGTCGGCGTTGCAGCAGTACCGGATCGAGGGCGAGGTGGTCGGGATCGACTCCGGGCCGGTGATCACGCTCTTTGAGGTGCGCCTGGCACCGGGGACGAAGGTGGCGCGCCTCAGCAGCGTGCAGTCGGACCTGGCGCGGGCGCTCAAGGCCCAGAACATCCGCATCGTCCCGAACATGGCCGGGAAGGACACGGTCGGGATCGAGGTGCCGAACCTGAAGAAGGAGCGGGTGCGTCTGAAGGAGCTGATGTCGGCCGGGGGTGAGACGGCGCGGAAGATGAAGCTGCCGATGTTCCTGGGCAAGGACGCCAGCGGCAATCCGCTGATCCAGGACCTGGCGAGCATGCCGCACATGCTGATCGCCGGCACGACCGGCTCGGGCAAGAGCGTGTGCATGAACGCGATCATCATGAGCTTCCTGTTCACCAAACGGCCGGACGAGCTGAAGCTGGTGCTGGTCGACCCGAAGATGGTCGAGATGGCGATGTTCAAGAATATCCCGCACCTGATGTGTCCGGTGGTGACGGAGATGAGCAAGGCGGCGGCGATCCTCGAATGGGCGGTGACGAAGATGGACGAGCGTTACGAGCTGCTCGCTGAGGCCGGGGTGCGCGACATCGCCAGCTACAACGAGCTGGGTTGGGAGGAGATCAAGGAGCGGATGGAGCCGGCGACCGAGGAGGAGGAGGCGCGGATCCCCAAGAAGCTGCCGTACATGGTGTTCGTCATCGACGAGCTGGCGGACCTGATGATGACCAACAAGGAGGTCGAAAGCTCGATCGTGCGTATCGCGCAGAAGGCCCGCGCGGTGGGCATCCATCTGATCCTGGCGACGCAACGGCCGCAGGCGAACGTGGTGACCGGCCTGATCAAGTCGAACATGCCCTGCCGGGTGGCGTTCAAGGTCGCGTCGGGCATGGACTCGCGGATCGTGCTGGACCAGAAGGGCGGCGAACTGCTGCTGGGCCACGGCGACATGCTGTTCCTTTCGCCGAGGTCGAGCAAGCTCACCCGTGCCCAGGGCACGCTGGTGGATGACATCGAGGTGCGTAAGACGGTGAAGTTCCTCAAGTCGATCGCGCAGCAGAACTTTGAGCCGTCGCTGGTGCAGATCAAATCGCCGGGCGCCGGTGGCGGGGGTGATGCGTCCGAGCGCGACCCGTTGTTCAACCAGGCGGTGGACATCGTGATCGAGACGCAGCGTGGCAGCGTGTCGCTGTTGCAGCGTCGGCTGACGATCGGTTACTCACGCGCGTCGAGGCTGATCGAGCAGATCGCAGAGGCCGGGATCATCGGGGAGTACAAGGGTTCGCAGGCGCGCGAGGTGTTGATCACCGCCGAGGAATGGGCCGCGATCAAAGCGCAGGCCGAGGCCGACGCCGCCGGCCTGGCGCCGCCCGAGGACGAAGAAGAGGTCGACGAGACCGACGAAGAACAGGACATGTACGAAGACGAAGCCGAGGAGTCCGACGACGACGAAGGCGACGACGAGGACGACGTCTATGAGGACGAGTCCGACGAGTACGAGGAAGAGGAATACGAGGATGAGGAGGAGGAAGAGTATGAGGATGAAGACGAAGAAGAGGATGAAGAAGACGAGCGATAGGACGTGAAGCCTTTTGTTTGAAACTTCGTGAGAGACGATCGGCATGACCACCGACATCACCCCGGCCCCGACGGAAGGGTTCTGGTACGACACCCGGCAGCGTGACGCGATGCTGGTCGATGTGTTGCGTGCGCTGCTGCGGGAAGGCCCGATGGAGGAGGAACGGATCGCCCGCTTCTGCCTGACACCGCAGGACCTGGCGGGGCTGGTGCCGCACGACGTGCGTGCCGACAACGCGCGGGTGATGGTGGAGTCGTTGATCCGCTATCTGGACGGGCCGATGAGCATCAACTCGTTTGCGCAGGGACTTCATGCCTGGCGTGAGAGCCTTCGGACCGCTCGGGACAGCCTGGACTGGTCGCAGCTCCCGCCGGTCACGCACCGGTTGGCGCTGTGTTATGCGCACGAGGTCATCGCGTATGCCCTTCAGCAGGGGTGGGTGGTGCGGTCGGACCGGGCGGATTCTCCCGGTTGGCGGCTGACCGAGTCCGGCATGGCTGCGATCGAAACCCTTCAAAAACAACTTCAATAGCCCCGTCCGTCCTCGGCTTGGGGTGAACCTGTGACGGTTGTAACGACAGCCACGGGCTATCGGTCCATGCGCATGTCGGAAAGACACACGCGGCGCTTGCCTTTCGTGAAACTGAATCGTTTCGTTGGTGCTGTTCGTTGTGGGTATCGACGGCTGAGCGTTGTGGGAGATCAAGCAAACAAGTCCCGACGTTAAGTCAGCCCGGTAACCGGACGATGAAAACACTGGCCTGCCCGACCGGGTTCGGCCAAGGCCCATGGACGGGGAGTAGTGGACGGATCGTGGAATCAGTAATGACCGACCGCACGAGCCCGCGTGGGGCTCAAGAGCAAGTGGGTTTTGGTTGAACCTTTAGGTTTAGGAGAGTTTCCATGTTGGCACGCAAGCAGATGGCACGGGGCTTCACCCTTGTCGAAATCCTGATCGTCGTTGTGATCCTCGGCATTCTTGCCGCGATCGTCATCCCGCAGTTCTCCAGTGCTTCCGAGAGCGCCAAGAGCTCGAGCCTGGTCTCGCAGATCCAGACGATCCGCAGCCAGCTTGAACTGGCACAGGTCCAGCACAACGGCACGTATCCCGACCTGGTTAACGACGGCTGGGACGTGATGACATCTGAGACGGAACCTGATTCTGCGTATACAACCGCGACTGACGGCAGCGGCAACGAGGTGGGCCCGTACCTGCAGCAGGCCCCGAGCAACCCGTTCGCGGCTGACCCGAACGCCTCGACGGCCGTGGCCGCCGACGACTCGGCTGCGTGGAACTATGACAACACCACCGGCATGATCCGCGCCGTGGTCGATCTGACTAATGCTCAGGCGACCAACCTCGGCCTGAGCGTCGGTGCCGTGGGCAACACCACCGGTGACGTGATCCTTGCCCCGTAATCTCGCGAATCCTAACGATCACAGCCGCCGAGGCCTGACCGCCCCGGCGGCTTTTTCCTGAGCCGTGCAACTGAGTCCGATAGCAATTGAAAGTGAGCCCCATCATGACCAGCCAACATCTATCCCGTGTCCGTGGCGGCTTCACCTTAGTCGAGATCCTGATCGTGGTGGTGATCCTGGGGATCCTCGCGGCGATCGTCGTACCGCAGTTCGCCAACGCGTCGCAGTCGGCGCAGTCGAGCAGCCTGACCAGTTCGCTGCAGGTCATCCGCTCACAGATCGAGCTCTATCACGCTCAGCACAACAGCACCTACCCGACATTGGCGCAGCTGGATAACGCGTGGAATGTGTTGACCAGTCAGACTGATGTGAACGGCAATCCGGGCACGGACTATGGGCCGTACATCAAAAAGATGCCGGTCAACCCGTTCGAGAACAGCGCGACTGTCGCCGACACCGCCGCGGCGGGGGTGGGCTGGGTGTATGACGAAACCACGGGACGCATCTACGGCGTGGTCTCGGCTGCCAAAGCCGCGGAGCTGGACCTGGACACGGTCAACACGGTCCGTACCTATAACTGAGTCCGCCTGTTTACACGGGCGTGACCGATAAGCCGACACAAAAACACACACAAACCGGCGGGCCGGTGCCTCAGTCGGGCGCGATTTGAGCCGATTAAGCATGGTGTACGGCCTATGCCGGCTTAACAAGGAGAAAGGCGATGAAGTCATTGCGATACCTCAACTCGATGCTGACCGTGATCGCGGTGTTGCTGGCGTTGAACATCTGGACGCTTTGGACGGTCACCCCGGGGGGTGACGTAGCGGGTATCGCTGCGGAAGTCCGGGCCGACGGCATCGCCAACGCCGGCGCCCAGCGCAAGCAGATCATCGACGCGGTCAACCAGGTCCGCGGCGAGGTCGGCGAGATCAAGATGATGTTCAAGAACGGCAGCGCACGGGTCCGGCTCGAAGCCGGCTCACAGCAGCCTGCTCAGTAAATGTGATTGAGGGGAAAGACCGACTATCGCCTGCACGGTCGGGTCCGGGTCGGCATGCGGGCGGATGAAGGTGGAACGATATGCACGCGATGAGGACAACCCGATCACCGCGCCGCACCGGCTACACGCTGGTGGAGGTGTTGATTGTGGTTGTGATTCTTGGTCTGGCGGCGGCGGTGGTCGTGCCGCACATGCTCTCGGCCGGGACGCTGGGGATTCAGGCGGCGGCCCGGATCATCGTCGCGGACATCCTTTACGCCCAGAACGACGCCATCGCGCAGCAGCGCACCCGGCGTGTCGTGTTCGATCCCAACAGTGAAAGCTATTCCTTGCAGGATGAAAACGGCGCCATCCTCACCGCGCGTTGGAAGGGTGGGGCCGCCAACAACTACGTCGTCGACTTCACCACGGACAACCGATTCCAGGGCGTCGAGATCGTCTCGGCCGACTTCGGCGGGGCCACGCCGACCGTGTTGGAGTTTGATGCCTTGGGCACGCCGCTCAACGGCGGGACGGTGGAGATCGAGTTCCAGGGACTGCGCTACCGTGTGACGGTGGCGGCCTTTACCGGGAGGGTCACGGTCCAGCAGCTTTGAACCACATGGAGAGAGGACCCGTTGTTCTCAGGAGGCAGAAAATCCAGCGAGGGGCCGATCGGTGTTGATATCGGAGATCACACGATCCGGTTGCTCCAGTTGACGTGGGACGGTGACCACTGGTCGGCGGTCGCGGCTGGCTCGCGCGCGTTGGGCCAGGGTTTGACGCCGCAGGCCGGGCAGGAATATCACGACGCGGTGGCTCACGCGGTGCGTGACATCCTGTCGACCGGACACTTCAAGGGCCACCGGGCGGTCAGTTGTCTGCCGGCGACCAGTCTGATTTACAAGAACATCCGCCTGCCGAAGATGCCGCGCGACGAGCTGGCCTCGGCGGTGCAATGGGA
>CAZJCN010000006.1:11448-12524 GCA_964544195.1 uncultured Phycisphaeraceae bacterium
CTGCCGATGTCGGCTGCGGTGCAGGCACGACGAGAATGGGCCGGGGGCACAGTGGAAGGGCCGGGTGATGCACGGATCGCGTCGGCGTTGTGCCCGGTGGTGGAAGAGCTGGCCCACGAGGTCTCTTTGTGTCTTCGCTATTACAGCGTGACGTTCCGGGGGCGTCGTCCCGATCAGGCGTGGGTCGCCGGGGGCGAGTCCGGCAATCCGTGGCTGTGGGCGAAGCTGTGTGAGAATGCCGGGCTACGACCGATGTCCCACGACCCGATGACCGCGATCGACCTGACGCGTGTACATGACGCGGTGGGCGGTCCGGAGTCCTGGTCGAGCTGGGCGGTCGCGGCCGGTTTGGCGCTACGAACGAAGGCGGTGCAGAAGCGTAATCGCAGGGGGGCGGCGTGAACAGCATCGACTTCCTGCCTGAGAGTTATCACGAGGAACGCGCCCAACGGCAGGTGGCGCGTCGCCGGTGGGTGCTGATTGTGCTGACCGCGCTGACGTTGGTGGGTTGGGGTTTAGCCCGGCACTTGCAGTCGGCGGACCTGGCGCGTCGCACCGAGGCATTGGAGGCGCAAGCACATGCGACGGAGCAGAAGCGAAGCGAGATGGCCAAGCTGCGTGCTGAACGGCAGTCGCTGCTGTATCAGTTGAAGATCCAGCGTCAGTTAAGCCAGCCGGTGGCGCTCAGCCAGACGGTGGCGGCGTTGGGTCGGCTTCTTCCCGAAGATGCCGGGCTGACGAACCTGCGTGTGGTTGCTCACCGGCCACCGCCCAAGCCGAAGGAAGACCCGGACGACAAGAAGAAGTCACGGAAGAAAAAGAACGACAAGCCGGACCCGGAAAGCCTGCGTCATTACCTGGTCGTGGAAGTCAGCGGGCTTGCGCCGGACGACGTGACCGTAGCCAATCTGGTCAACGAGATGGCGGAACACCCGCTGTTTGAGAAGGTCACGATGAAGTTCAGCCGGGTGGACGATCGGGATGAATGGCTGGCCAGACGCTTCCAGGTCGAAGCCGAGATCCCGCTGGATCGTCGGTATGTCCCCGTGGCGCGGAGCGCGGAGGTGAGCGATGAA
>CAZJCN010000006.1:12624-14747 GCA_964544195.1 uncultured Phycisphaeraceae bacterium
TGCCGGTGATCCACGTGGACCTGCCGTCGCATCCCGGCCGGGACCCGTTCGGGATAGACCCCAGTCGTTACAAACGGAACCCCGAGGGGCTGGTACGGAAAATGGGGGCAAAGTCACCTCAGGTTACACCCGATGAAGACCCCAGAGTGGCCGCCGTGCGCCAGGAAGCGATGGAGCTTCGGCTCGAGAGCGTGGTGACGGGGGCCCGGCCAAGAGCTTATATCAACGGGCACCTGTTGGCGCCCGGCGACGAGTATGAAGGGTTCAAACTCATTCAGGTCACGGATCGACACGTATTACTGACCAAGTATGGCTTGATCATCCGGTTGAAGATGTGACAGCCGAGGCCGTGGAGGCTTATCAAGGAGTCGAGCATGGTTACGCGAAACACGAAGTATTGGCTGGGCGTTTTTTTTTGCTCCGTAGGGTGCATCTGTAACAGCTCGGCACTCGGCGCAGGCGAGGACATCCCGGCGCTTGCCGGCGAACCGATCCCGCCCGACGCCACCCCCGCGCTGTTCGAGACAGCCTCCGAGGATGAAGCCCTGCCTCAGGGCCAGCAGGTCGAGGTCGGCTCGTTCGGGCAGATCGACCTGCACGTCAAGGATCTGGACCTGACCAAGGTATTGCAACTGCTGAGCATCCAGAGCCAGCGCAACATCATCGCCAGCCGAAACGTCGCCGGGACCGTCTCGGCCGACCTCTACGGCGTGGACTTCTACGAGGCACTGGACGCCATCCTTCACACTAACGGTTTCGGTTACCGCGAAAAAGGGCAGTTCATCTACGTCTACACGGCGGATGAACTGGCTCAGCTCGAAGAACAGGACCGCGAGCTGGCGTACAAGATCGTTCGCCTGAACTACATCAACGCCGCCGACGCTTCGGCGTTTGTCAGCCCGCTGCTTTCCAGCAACGGGTCCATCGCGCTGTCCGGCGAGAGTGAAGACGGGTTCGAGCCTTCCCTGTCCGACGGCGGGGCGAACCAGTCCGCGCATCAGGACACGTTGGTCATCCGCGATTACCCGGAAAACATCGAGCAGATCCTCGCGGTGATCGAAGAGCTGGACACCCGTCCGAAGCAGGTGCTGGTCGAGGCCACCATCCTCCAGGCCCGCCTGACCGAGGCCAACGCTTTTGGTGTTGACTTCGCGGTGTTCGCCGACCTGAACCTGACCGACTTCTCCACCCCGCTGGGTTCGGTCAACGACCTGATCACCGGGTCCGGGCCCAACGGTGACTTCGACTCCGGCAGTGCCGTGTCTGCGACCCCGGGCAACGTCGCACAGGGACAGAACAGCATCAAATTCGGCGTGCTGGGGTCTGACGCGGCGGTCTTTGTCCGTGCCCTGGATTCCGTGACCGACACGACCGTGCTGGCGAAGCCGCAGGTGCTCGTGCTCAACCGGCAGAAGGTCAACCTGCTCGTCGGTGAACGCCTGGGCTACCTGTCCACCACCGCGACCGAAACCTCCAACACGCAGACCGTCGAGTTCCTCGACGTGGGTACGCAGCTGACCCTGCGTCCGTTCATCAGCAACGACGACTTCGTCCGCATGGAGCTTCGTCCGAGTGTGTCGGACGGCAGCACCAGCCTCGTGGGCGGGTTCGTCATTCCT
Source organism: uncultured Phycisphaeraceae bacterium (assembly GCA_964544195.1). Classification (GTDB taxonomy): domain Bacteria; phylum Planctomycetota; class Phycisphaerae; order Phycisphaerales; family Phycisphaeraceae; genus CAZJCN01. The sequence continues at coordinate 14,244 of CAZJCN010000006.1, forward strand.
GACACCACCACGCAGGAGCTGGTCTCCAACGTGATCGTCAAGTCGGGCCAGACCGTCGTCCTCGGCGGCCTGTTCAAGGAAGACACGACGATCGGTCGGACCGCGGTACCCGGTCTGGGCAACCTGCCGGTGGTCGGCCCGGCCTTCAAGGGGCAGGACGACGACGTGACCCGCAGCGAAGTCATCTTCATGATCAAGCCCACGATCCAGAAGGACGAGGACCTGACCCGCATGGCCGACAGCGTCCACGCGGATATCGAGTCCACCCGTCTGGGCATGCGTAAGGGGCTGCTGCCCTGGTCACGCACCAAGCTGACCAGCAAGTACATCACCGATGCCATGAACTACATGAAGCAGGGCGACAACGAGAAGGCGCTCTGGTCGCTGGACAAGGCCCTGTATCTCGACCCGACCATGGCGGACGCGCTGCGTCTCAAGGAACAGATTACGGGTGAGAAGACCTACTTCTATGACCGCAGCATCCTGAAGAACGCGGTGGATTCG
>CAZJCN010000006.1:14847-29258 GCA_964544195.1 uncultured Phycisphaeraceae bacterium
CCGTTCGATGCCGAGCCGACGGCCGAGTTCGATGAATCCGATTGGCAGGCCGAGCCGGTGTCTGACGGCAGCGAGTTCAGTGAGCAGCCTGCCGGCGAATCGGCCCAGGATTTCGATGCCGAGAGCCAGGCCCAGACCGACCAGCCGGCGGTGGAAGCGCCTTGGCGTGTCGAGCTGAACCCGGAAGCCGACGGCGACTGGTCCGCTGAGGAAGGCGGCGAAACGGCCGAGGTCGAGGTGTATGACCCGGATCAGTTCTACGCCGACCGCCAGGCGGAGGAGCAGGCCGAAGCCGACCAGCCCGTGAACATCTTCGAGTTCGTGGACAACGCGCTCGGAGCCGGGTCGGAAGAAGCCGACGCCGAGAGCGAAGCCGAGGTGAGCAGTGTTGATACGGATGAGCATGCTGAGTGATCAGCCAGCCGATTGAGAATCTGATGAGTAAACCAAGCCCCCGGCTCGGCCGGGGGTTTCCCACAGGGTTAACGCCCTGTTGAAAAGGAAACGAAAAGATGACACGCCTGAGTAAGTTGGTTCGAATGGTTGCGGTGTCCACGTTGGCGGTCGGTGTGATCGTCTCGCCCGGCTGCAAGCAAAGCGCCCTGACGGAGGAAAAGGCGCAGGCCAAGAACCGCTGGCTGGAGCTGCGCAGCGCGATGATGCTGGACATGGCTCAGCAGCAGTTCAACACCGGGGACCTGACGCAGGCGGAACACTCGGTGAAGAACGGCCTGTCGATCGACCCGGAGCACCCGGGGCTGCATGTTTTAGCCGGTCGGATCGCGCTGGAGCGTGGCAAGCTGGAACGGGCGTACCACCTGTTCAACGCCGCGATCGAACTGGACCCCGACAGCCCGGATGCGTACTACTACCAGGGGCTGGTGATGCAGCGGTGGCAGCGGTACGAGGGGTCACTCGCCTTTTATGAAAAGGCCTACGAACGCGAGCCGGACAACCCGGCGTACCTGCTGGCGGTCGGCGAGGCGATGGTCGAACTGGACCGTGTCGATGATGCGCTGGCGCTGCTGGAGTCGAAACGGGAATACTTCGATCAGAATGCCGGCGTCCGGGCGGCGATCGGCCATCTGTACCTGTTGAAAGACCGACCCGACAAGGCGGCCGAGTACTTCCATGAGGCCACGCTGCTGGAGCCGGATAACCTTGTGATCCAGGAACATCTGGCGGTGTCTTTGTCGGCATCGGGGCAGTACGGCAAGAGTATCGAAGTGCTGTCCAAGCTCGTGAAAGACCCCGAGTTCAAACAGCGTGACGATCTCAAGCGTGCGTTGTACCAGGCTTATCTGAAGACCAATCAGCCGAAGGAGGCACGGGACGTGTTGTTGGACGTGGCTCGCAGCCCGCAAGGCGACGTGACGGACTGGATCCGCTTGGGCGAGCTCTCCTACCAGATGAAAGACCTCGGCGGCGCGTTGCAGGCGGCGGGCAGGGTGATGAAGCTGGCACCGGAGCGTTACGAGGGTTACCTGTTGGCCGGGATGGTCTGGCAGAAACGTGGGAACCTCAACAACGCGTTGGACATGTTTGACCGTGCGGCACAGGCGGCGCCGACCAGTTCCGAGCCGCTGATCCTGCGGGGCCTGTCGCTGCAGAAGTCAGGCCGACATGCTGCCGCGGCCAAGGCCTACGAGGAGGCCTTGCGTCGTCAGCCCAACGACACCCGCGCCGCACAATTGCTGATGGCGGTGGTCGGCAAGGACGGGTGACAGGGCGGACCGTTATCCAGACGATACAACCGTTACAGGCCGCACAGGTGACATAACCGTGCGGCCTGTTGATATGAGTTGAGAGTGGTTCATTACTGAATGTGTTTAACAGTCACCGCTGGATCACGTCAACCAGGCGGCATAATCCGCCGATGTAACACAGGGAGCCTAAGTTACGCAGGCTCTCGAGCGCTGTCGTGATAGGTGTGTTCGACACACTGAAAGGACTCGACAGCAAGTAGTTCTTCATGGTTGACTCACATTACGGGGAGAAGGCGTGAGGCTGGAGATTGATTCAGGCATTTGAACAAGGTGGTGGCCGGGCTTTCTCCGGCAGGTTACGACAACGTCTGGCTGAGCTGGGCGTGGCGGTGGTATCCGTGCACGGAGACGGGACGGTTGATCTGATCGGTCCTCGACGGTGGGAGCACGAATGCCTGATCCAGACGAAGCTGTTTGAATCGGCGATCCGTGATCGTTTTACTGAATTGAGCGACCGTGCGTCCCACGTGATCTCGATCTGGCCGGGCTTGGTTCTGGTGCCCTTGCATGTGGATGCGGATCGGGCTTCGCTGGTACGAGCCCCACGCAATTCGCCCGTGTATGCCGCGGTGTTGCTGAGTGAACCGATCCTTACCTGCGATCAGCTTCGACTGGTGTGTGAGTCAAGACAGATTGAGTTAGATACCGCCAAGGCGCGTTTTGACAGAGAAAGCCTGCTCAGTGAAAGCGAGTCGGCCCGTATGGCTCAGGTGATCGCGTGGATGTCACGTGACGCGGGCGACTTGGGCTGGCGTCTGCATGAGCTGCACGACCTGAGCTGGGAGCTGGCAGGGACCTATGAAGAGCTGGGCCTGCTCTACAAGCTGTCCACGACGATGGTGGTCAATCATCCGCCGCAGCACTTCTTACAAGACGCCTGCCAGGAGATGCGTGACGTGGTTGGGCTTCGATGGCTGGCGATCCAGCTGGACCCGTCGGTGTCGGGGCTGGCGGGTCTGGATGTGCCGGTGAGTGTGGACAGCCGATCCAACGTGGATGTCGAGCAGATCCGCGAGGTCGGCCCGAAGTTGCTTGAGCTGATGCACGATCGGACCGAGCCCGTCATCCTGGATGATGCGGGCGAGCTGGATATCCCGGACCTGGCGTACCTGGCGCACAGCCTCCTGCTGACGCCGTTGCACGTCGATGGCAAGCCGTTGGGGTTGTTGTATGGCGGGGACAAGGTGAAACCGGGGCCGGGACTGAGCAGCGTCGATTCCAAGTTGTGCGCCTCGCTGGCGGCGAGCCTGAGCATCTATCTCAAAAACGTGATGCTCTACGAGGACATGCACTCGATGTTCCTCGGCACACTGCACGCATTGAGTACGACCATCGACGCCAAGGACTCGTATACCCACGGCCATTCGGAACGGGTCGCCCTGATGGCGAAAAACCTGGCCCGGGCGGCGGGGATGGATGAGCAGACCGTCGAGCGTGTGTACCTGAGCGGACTGGTTCACGACGTCGGCAAGATCGGTGTGCCGGAATCCGTGCTGACCAAGCCCGGGAAGCTGACGGATACCGAGTTCGACCTGATCAAACGTCATCCCCAGATCGGGGCGCGCATTCTGGAGGGGATCCGCCAGATGCACGACCTGATCCCGGGGGTGTTGTACCACCACGAATCCTGGGACGGCAGCGGGTACCCCGAGGGATTGGCGGGGCGGGAGATTCCGTTGTTCGGGCGGATCATCGGTTTAGCGGACGCCTTCGATGCCATGTGCAGCGATCGGACGTACCGCCTGGCGAGGCCGATGCACGAGGCGCTGGACGAGGTGCGTCGATGCAGCGGCAAGCAGTTTGATCCTGAACTGGCTGACATCTTCGTCAAGCTGGACTTCAGCGAATACCTGGACATGATCGAACAGCATCACGACCTGCTGGCACAGAAAAATGAATCGTATCCCATGATTCCCACCACCTATGGGGAGGTGGCGTGATGAAGATTCAGGCTGAACACCGTGACCATCAGACCCTGATGACATTACGGGGCGAGTTGACCGAGGACACAACCGACGAGTTCCGACGTGAGGTGTTGGAGCACCTTGATGCTCGGACACACGATTGTGTGTTGGATATGTCCCACGTCGGCTTCGTGGATTCCAAAGGGCTGGAGACGTTGCTCTGGCTTCAGGACAGGTGTGTGGAAAATCTGGGACAGGTCCGATTGGCCTGTTGTCCCGAGACCATCCGGACCATCCTGAAGATCACCCGGTTGGACGAGTCGTTGACGATCTGTCCCACTATTGATGACGCGATACGGAGTCTGAACGTATAAACGTGGCCATGATGCATAACACATCTCCGAACTCATCCAACACCGGTGCGCCGACCGTGCGCGTGGGTGATCTGTTGGTTTCCAAGGGGCTGGTCACACCCGAGCAGATTGAAAAGGCCTTGGCGTACCAGAAGGACCGCGGCCACCAGAAGCTGCTGGGTGAAGTGCTGATCGAGCTGGATTATGTCACGGAAGCCCAGGTCATGGAAGCACTGGCCGAAGCCTATGGCCTGCCGTTCGTGCATCTTGACCCCAAGGTGTGTGACCCGGCGGTCACTAATGTTTTGCCCAATGATTATCTGAACCAGCAGTGCGTGTTGCCGTTGTTCCTGGTCAATGGCACGTTGACCCTGGCGGTTTCCGAGCCGGCTAACGTGTTCATTGCTGAAGACGTACAACGGCTGACCGGTCACCGCGTCCAGCTTGTGGCAGCCACCGCCACGGATATTCAAACCACGTTACAGTCCCTTACACAAGGGACAAGTGGCCTGGAAATCGATGAGCTGATCGAGGACATCCAGGAAGAAGATCTTACCGTCGTCGAACAGCAGATCACCGACCTGACCGAGGGCGGGGAGGAGTTGGCCAACGAGTCGCCGGTGATCCGACTGGTGAACTATATCCTTTACGCGGCGGTTCAGGACGGCGCCAGTGATATTCATATCGAGCCGGACGACGGGACGCTGCGGGTGCGCTACCGTGTGGACGGCCGATTGTTCCAGAAGATGCAGCCACCATATAAGCTGCTGCCGGCTATGGTCAGTCGTATCAAAATCATGGCCAAGCTGGACATCTCCGAACGCCGTGTGCCGCAGGACGGCGGGATCAGCATCCGGATCAACAAGCGGCCGATCGATCTGCGTGTCTCGACGATGCCGGGCAAGTTCGGTGAAAAGGTCGTGATCCGTATCATCGACAAGAACAACGCGATGACCGGTCTGGACCAGATCGGGTTTTCCCGACCGATGTACGAGCAGTTTGTCCGACTGGTCAGTCAGCCCAACGGCATCGTGCTGGTGACGGGTCCGACCGGCAGCGGTAAATCCACCACGTTGTATGCGGCGCTCAGGCAGATCAACAATGAGTCGGTTAACATCAGTACGGTTGAAGACCCTGTGGAAATGAACATCCCGGGGATCAACCAGTTCCAGACCAACGACAAGGCCGGGTTCACCTTCGCCGGTGCGTTGCGGGCACTCTTGCGGCAGGACCCGGACGTGGTGATGGTCGGTGAGATCCGCGATCAGGAGACAGCCAAAATCGCCACGCAGGCGGCGTTGACCGGTCACCTGGTGTTGTCGACCTTGCATACCAACGATGCGCCCAGTGCGATCACCCGGTTATTCAACATCGGCGTCGAGCCGTACCTGGTGGCCGCCAGTATCCGTGGCGCGCTGGCTCAGCGTCTGGTTCGACGTATCTGCAAACATTGCAAGGAACCGGCGCCGCTGACGGACCAGATGAAACGTGCGATCGATCGACTCGGGCCTGAGGCCCAGACGATCGAGACGTTCTATCACGGCGAAGGATGCAAGGCCTGTCGAAACACAGGCTACGCGGGACGTGCGGGTATTTATGAACTGTTTGAACCGAACGACGAGGCGCTCGACGCGATCGCCCGTGGGGTGAGCCTGCAGGAGCTGAGGCAGATCGGTAGGCAGGCCGGCTACACCACCCTACGCCAAGACGGATTGGAAAAGGTGGCTGCAGGGATCACGACAATCGAAGAACTGATTTCTGCCGTGACACACTGACCTGACGCAGGTGTATTTAGGTATCCAGAGACCATGCCGAGTTTCAAGTACAAAGCGAGAGATGCTCGTGGCGAGCTGATTACCGGTGTGTTAAATGCGCCGGATATCGAAGAAGCCGGCCGGCTGCTGCGCGGCGACGGCAAATTTGTCGTCAAACTCGATGCGGTCAAAACCACATCGGCCACCAAGCCGAGTGACAGGAAGCCGGCCAATGGAAAGATCCGTCGCTCGGAAGTGATCACGTTTGCCCACCAACTCGCGGTGATGGTGGATACGGGCGTGCCGATTTCAGAGGCGTTGGAATGTGTGGCACTACAGACGGAAAACGAAGCCTTCCGAGCGGTACTCAAGGATATCTCGGACCAGGTTCAGGCCGGTGCGGAGTTTTCCGCGGCATTGCGGTCCCATCCCAAGATCTTCCCGCCGGTGATGACCAGTCTGATCCGAGCCAGTGAGGCGTCGGGCACGATGGGTCGGATGCTCGAGCGCGTATCAACGTACATGTCCAAAGAGATGCAGACCGCCAAGAAGATCCGTGGCGCGCTGACCTACCCGGCATTCATGCTGGGGATGGTGATTCTGGTGACGACGTTCCTGCTGGTCTTTGTGCTGCCGAGGTTTGCGGGGATCTACCAGGCGAAGGAAACCGCGCTGCCCGCGCCGACACAATTGCTGCTGGGTTTGAGCGGGAACCTGATGGCGCATTGGCACGTGTGGCTGGGGGGGGCGATCATGGCGGTGGCGGGCCTGTATTTCATAGCCGGGACGCCGGGCGGTCAGCGCATGATTGATTACATGAAGATCCACACGCCGGTCATCGGGCCGTTGTTCAATAAGTTGTATCTGACCCGCGGGTGCCGGACGATGGGCACGATGGTGGCGGCGGGTGTGCCGATCCTGGACATGATCCAGATCGTGCGCGAGGTGACCAACAATGCGCTCTACGAAGAACTCTGGGATGACGCGGACAATCGTCTGAGACAGGGGGCCCAGTTGTCGGATTCGCTGTTCGATTCGCCGTTGATTCCTCGGTCTGTGGCGCAGATGGTTTATTCAGGCGAACGTTCGGGCCGGATCAGTGACGTGATGGAACGCATCGCCGACTACACCGAAACGGACTTTGACGAACAGATCAAGACCACGACGGGCATGATTGAGCCGGTGATGACGGCAGTCATGGGCGCGATCATCGGGTTCGTGGCGATCGCCATGCTCCTGCCGATCTTCAGTGTCGGTAAGGTTGTGTCCGGCGGCTGACCGCAACGCGACATCCAGCCACGGTATGAACTGAATATGGTTGCCCTGCGCGAATCAGGCGGGTACGGTGTTGCCCGGTCTTTGAGGCACGTCACGAAGGGCGATTCTTGTTTAATCAGCTATCCCGATTGAACTCGATGTTGAATGATCTGGCCTGGGGTATGCCGTTGGTAGTGCTGCTGATCGGCGGCGGGCTGGTGTTGATGGGGTTTTCACGTGGGCTGCCTTTCACGGGGTTTCTCCACGCCGTACGGCTGACGTTGGGACGGTATCACCACCCCGGCGACGAGCAAGACGCGGGGCAGATCAGTCATTTCAAGGCGTTGTGCAACGCGCTGGCGGCGACGGTCGGGCTGGGCAACATCGCGGGGGTGGCCGTTGCCATCACGCAAGGCGGTCCCGGCGCGGTTTTGTGGATGTGGGTGGCGGCGCTGATCGGGATGAACACCAAGTTTTATGAATGCACACTTGCAGTGCGCTACCGCGGACGCGATCACACCGGACAGGTCCAGGGCGGGCCGATGTATGTCATCGATCAGGCTTTGCCACGTGTGTTCAAGCCGTTGGCGGTATTTTTTGCGTTGTGCGGGATGATCGGCACGACGGCGCTTTACACAGCCAATCAGACGGTCAGCTTTTTCCATGACTCATGGTTCGGACTGACTGAGGACACCGTATATCTGTGGGGAGAGGTGCCACGGGATCGATTGATCCTGGGAGTGGTCTGTGCGGCACTGGTGACGTATGTCCTGCTGGGTGGGATCAGGCGATTGGCGGCGTGGACCAGCGCGATGGTGCCGACGATGTGCTTGTTTTATGTCTGTGCGGCGCTGACGATTATTTTGTTGCATGCCGAAGCGATTCCCGGTGCGTTAGGCAGCATCTTTATCGAGGCGTTTTCACCCCGCGCGGTGATCGGGGGCGCGGAGGGGACGTTCATCAGTGTGCTGATCACAGGGGTCAAGCGTGCGGCTTTTTCCAACGAGGCTGGGGTCGGGACGGCACCGATGGCTCACTCCAACGCGAAGACGACCGAACCGATCAGCGAAGGCCTTGTCGCCATGCTCGGGCCGATGATCGATACGTTGATCGTGTGCACCATGACCGCGCTGGTGATCCTCGTCAGCACAACGCCCGGAGATTACGAGGGGCGAAAAGGTGTGGTGCTGACACATTACGCTTTCACGCAGACATTTGGGACGTGGGGGACCTACGGCCTGGCGATCGCGGTAGCGTTGTTCGGCTTTTCCACGATGATCGGCATGGCCAATTACAACACCAAGTGCTGGAACTATCTGGTCCGTAATCGGCTGGGAGGCTTCAGTCGATGGTTGTTTCTGGCCTGGTTCGCCCTGACGCTGATCGTCGGCGCGGCGGCACCTCACGACGAGATGATTAAGCTGGTCGATACGGCCTACGGCCTGATGGCCTTTCCAACGATGATCAGCACGCTGATCCTCGCGCCGCGCGTGACCCGGGCGTTACGGAAATATCAACGCAACCATATCAGACGGTCGTGAAACCTTGTAAGTGGGAAGGGGATCAGACGTCGAGTTCCTGCGCCTCGTCGGCGCGTTCCATGATGAAGTTGAAGCGTGCGCCGGCGTCCTTGCCCATCAGGTCGCTCATGATTCGGTCGGTTTCGAGCTGGTCGGCGATCTCAACGCGCAGCAGTCGGCGGGTCTTGGGGTTCAGCGTGGTTTCCCAGAGCACCTTGGGCATCATCTCGCCCAAGCCCTTGAACCGGGTGATGTCGGCCTTGCCTTTGTGTTGAGCCAGGATCGCGTCGCGGTCGGCGTCGTCGGCGGCCCAGAAGGTGTCCTTGCCGATGTCGATGCGGTACAGCGGGGGTACGGCCAGGTACACGCGGCCGTCACGGATCAGTTCCGGCAGGTGGCGATAGAAGAAGGTCAGCAGCAGCGTGGTGATGTGGTGGCCGTCGGAATCGGCGTCGGCGAGAAGGATGATGCGTTGATAGCGCAGCTTGTTCAGGTCAAAGTCCTTGCCGGCACCGCAGCCGAGCGCGGTGACGAGGTCGGCCAGCTCCTTGTTCTGCAGGACTTTTGAAAGCGAAGCGGTTTCGGTGTTCAGTACCTTGCCGCGGAGCGGGAGGATGGCCTGGTGTGATCGGTCGCGTCCCTGCTTGGCGCTGCCACCGGCGGAGTCGCCTTCGACGATGAACAGCTCGGAGTTGTGCCGGTTGTTGTTGGTGCAGTCGCTGAGTTTTCCGGGCAGAGTCAGGCGGTTGGAGGTTGCGGTCTTGCGTGACACGCTGGCCGAGGCGGCGCGAGACGCTTCCCGGGCGCGAGCGGCCTGGATGATCCGGGCGATGATGGATTCGGCTACGCTGCGGTTGTGGTTCAGCCAGTGTTCGAGTGCAGGCCGGACCGCGTTGTCCACGGCGGATTGAACATCGGGGTTGTTCAGCCGATCCTTGGTTTGTCCCTGGAATTGCGGGTCGTGCACGAACACACTGAGGACAGCCACCAGACCTTCGCGGATATCTTCGTGGGTGAGTTTGACACCGCGCGGGGTGAGGTTGTGTGTTTCGATGTAGTTACGGATGGCCTTGGTCAGCCCGGCACGCAGGCCGTTTTCGTGTGTGCCGCCGGACCCGGTCGGGATGCCGTTTACGTAGCTACGGACGTGTTCATCAGTCGATTCGGTCCAGCGCAGGACGGTTTCAATCCGAGTCCCGTTATCTTTTTCGAGGCTGAACACGGCATCGTTGATCGGCCGAGCGTTTCGGTCCTTGATGATCTTGTCGAGATACTGGGCGATGCCGTCCTTGTGCTGGAACGTGTCTTTTTTTCCGTTGACCTGGTCGTCAAACGTGATGCGGACGCCCTTGTGCAGGAAGCTGGCTATTTCGAGACGATCCCGAATGGTGTCCGGGTTGAACTCGTTTTTGGGGAAGATGGTCGGGTCGGGGTGGAAGGTGATGGTCGTGCCGGTGCCGCGAGTTTTCCCGAGCTTTTTGAGTTTGCCCTGCGGGATACCGCGCTTGAAGCTCATTTGCCATTCGTAGCCGTCGCGTTTGACGGTGGCAGTCAGTTCCTTGGACAACGCATTGACGACCGACGCGCCGACGCCGTGCAGCCCGCCGGCGGTTTTGTAGTTGTTCTCGGTGAACTTGCCGCCGGCGTGCAGCGTGCAAAGGATGATCTGCAGCGCGGGCTTTTTATGTTTGGGGTGGATGTCGACGGGGATGCCCCGGCCGTTATCACTGATTGTGACGGTTTTCCCATCCTTGTGCAGGGTGATGGCGATCTCACTGGCGTGGCCGTTCATCGCCTCGTCGATTGAGTTGTCGAGTACTTCCCAGACGAGGTGATGCAGGCCGGCACTGCCCACGCCCCCGATATACATCCCCGGGCGCTTGCGTACCGGATCGAGCCCTTCGAGTACCGTGATGTCTTTGGCGGTGTAGGTGGCGGTCATAATCAATGGGTATTTATCGGGGATTTTCGGCTGAATCCGACACAGCAGGTTGGAGATTCATCCGTGTATGTCGTGTAGCGTATGGGTTCACTCCTCATCCAACAGGATCGGCATTTGGGGCGGTTCGGGGAGTATTTTTGCGATTCGGCCGTTCTTTTGGACCTCGGTGCCCTTGCCGCCGCGGCCTGTGATCTTGTACTTGGCGGTGCTGATGGTTTTCTTGGCACCACGGTTGGTTTCGACGTTGAGCAGGTCGCGGTCCCCGGTCGAGGCTTTGAACCCGATCAGGCGGTCGTCCTTGGCAAGCTTGATCAGCATGACGCCCTTGCCCGGGCCGGAGAGGTAGTTGACTTCATCGACCTTGCAGACCATGGCTCGGCACCGCTCGCTGACGGCGAGGAGTGTTTCGTCGCCGTGGATCTTTTCGACGCCGACGACTTTCGCTCCCTTGGCGGGGCGGGCGTAGCGTCGGCCGGCACGTGTGCTCGGTTCAACGAAAGGTTCCAGACCGAAGCGCAGCGCGTAACCGTCACTGGTGGCGGCGACGGCGTGTGTGAGCGGGCATAGGTCGGGTTGTTTGGGGTCTTCCGCGATGTCGCCGATGGCACGGGGGTCGAGCGAGTAAGCGGCGACGATGTGCTCGCCGTCTTTGAGTTTGAACAATTTCTGGATGGGTTCACCGTAGCCGGTCGTGGCCGGGATGTCGACGATCCGGCAGGTGTAGGCCACGCCGAATGATGAGAAGAACACGATCGTGGCTCGGGTGGAGCCGGCTTCACAGGCGAGGACGCGGTCGCCTTCCCGGAGCCGGGTGTTGGCCGGGTCTTTGATTTCACGTTGCCGTTTGACCCAGCCGTCGGCGGTGACCAGCACATGGGCGTCTTCATCAACGATGAAGTCTTCAGCGGAGAACTCGGGTTCGTCTGCCGGGGCTTCGATGATGGTTCGCCGTTTGTCCTGCTTGCCGTATTGATCGCGGATGCGTTCGATTTCGTTTCGGACAATGCCCCAACGCCCGGTGGCTTCTTCTTCGTTCAGGAGTTTACGGATTTCCTTGATCCGCTTTTGCTTTTCCTTTAGCTCTTCGAGGACGAGGTTGATCTCGAGCTTGGCCAGCCGGTAGAGCTTCAATTCGAGGATGGCGTCGGTCTGCTCGGCGTCGAGCTGTTTGAACTTCGCCATGATCTTCTTCGCGGCATCGGCCTTGCCGTCGGACCGGCGGATGATGCGGATGATCTCGTCGAGCGCATCGAAGATGATGGCAAAGCCTTCGAGGATGTGCGTTCGTTTCTCGAGGGCTTTGAGTTCGTGTTCAAGCCGACGGGTGACGACTTCGAGTCGGAAGTGAAGAAAGTGCCAGAGCGCTTCCTTGAGTCCGAGCCGTTCCGGTCGACCGACTTCGGGGTTTTCCGTCGGGACCAGACAGGTGAGGTTGACATTGAAGTTGGTCTGGAGCGAGGTGTTTTTGAACAGATAGGCCATCACCTTCTGTTCGTCCGCATCTTTCTTGAGGACCAGTTCGATCCTGACGTCGTCGGTGGAAACATCACGCACGTCGAGCAGCAGCGGCATCTTTCGCCCGACGACCAGTTGTGCGATCTGTTCCACCAATTGAGCCTTATTGACGGCGTAGGGGATGCTGGTGATGTAGATGGATTTGCCACTGCGGGATGTCGGGCCTTTGATCCAGGTACCCCGCAGCCGGACGGTTCCCTGGCCGACTTTGTAGATTTCTCGCATTTCCTCACGGGAATTGAGGATCTGTCCGCCGGTGGGGAAGTCGGGGCCTTTGATCGCGTCATTGGCGACGAGCTGGTAATCCTTGATCTCCGGGTCGTCGAGGATTTTCAGCAGGGCGCCGCAGAGTTCGGCGAGGTTGTGGGGCGGGATGTTGGTAGCCATGCCGACCGCGATACCGGTGGCGCCGTTGAGCAGCAGATTCGGCAGGCGGGACGGCAGGACGACGGGTTCGGACTTGGTGCCGTCGTAGTTGGGCCGGAAGTGGACGGTGTCGTGGGCGATGTCTTCGAGGACTTCGCCGGCGGCAGGGGTGAGCCGACACTCGGTGTAGCGCATGGCGGCGGCGGTGTCGCCGTCGAGCGATCCGAAGTTGCCCGAACCGTCGATCATGGGCACGCGGAGGCTGAACGGCTGAGCCATGCGGACTAGCGCGTCATAGATCGCCGCGTCGCCGTGGGGGTGGTACGACCCCATGACATCGCCGACCACCTTGGCGCACTTTCGGTGCTTGGCGTCGGCGGTGATCCGCTGCTGCCACATGGTGTAGAGGATGCGTCGCTGAACGGGTTTCAGCCCGTCGCGGACGTCCGGCAGTGCCCTGCTGGTGATGACGGACAGGGCGTAGTTGAGGTACCGGGCCTGAGCTGCTTCGTGCAGCGCGATGCGGTCTTCGCCATCACCGCCTGACGCGTCAAGCACGGCCGTGCCCCCGCCGGAGCCGTTGTCGAACAGGGAGGATTCGTTTTGTTTTTTTGAACGCTTTCTGGCCAATCAAGCCCTCCATGGCTTGGGGCATTTGGTCTGGTTTTACAGTAATACAGGCAGCACGATACGCAAGAAAAGCCTGTTCTACAACCCCGCCTGGGTAGAGGGATAAAGTCTTTTCAGAAGGTACAATGGGCCCGATGTTGCAGAGCTACATGAGGTTCATTGAGCAGAATCCGTGGGTTTACCGCCTCATGATGAGTGCGGCGGTGGTCATAGCGGTATTTGTTCTTAGATGGTCTCTGCACAAGAGCCTTGCCAGGATGCCGATCAAGAGCCAGGAGCTGCGTCGGCGATGGATACTGACCATCCGCAATCTGACGCTGATCTTATTGGTTGTCGGCTTGATGATGATCTGGGCGGAACAGCTCAGGACACTGGCTTTCTCATTGATTGCCGTCATTGTAGCGGTGGTGCTGGCGACGAAAGAGCTGATCCTGTGCCTGACCGGGAGTTTTCTCAAGGCCAGCAGTGGCACTTTTACACTGGGGGATCGTATTGAAATCAATAACATGCGGGGCGATGTGATCGATCAGACCCTGTTGTCCACCACGCTCATGGAGGTCGGCCCGGGCCAGACGACTCATCAACATACGGGACGTGTGTTGGTTATTCCTAACAGCCTGTTTTTGAACAATACGGTTATCAATGAAAGTTACATGGGGGAGTATGGTGTACACAGTTTCATGATTCCGATTAAACGGGATCAGGACTATCAGTTTCATGAAAACGCTCTGATTGAAGCGGCGATGGAGGTCTGCAAGCCTTTTCTTGCTAATGCTCGCGCCAGTATGGAATACCTGACACGAACGGAGGGCGTTGACGCACCATCGGTTGAGCCGAGGGTGACGTTCAACCTGCCCAAACCGGACGAGATTAATCTTGTTGTACGTGTGGCAGCCCCGATACAGCGTAAAAGATGGGTTGAGCAGCAAATCATCCGCCAGTACCTGGCCAAGACCGCGTCAATGGCACCAAAATCATCAGCTGAACAGACCTGACCATGCGTGTCCTCGGCATCGATCCCGGCTTACGGCTGACCGGTTACGGCGTGGTTGATGTTGCCGCCGGTTCTCTGGAGCCGACGCTGGTCGAGGGGGGGCTGATCCGAATCGATGTCAAGGGCAGTATGGCGGACCGGCTGGGACAGTTGCATGACGAACTGACCGCGATTGTCGAGGAACACCGGCCTGACTGCTTTGCGGTGGAAAAGCTTTATGCACACTACAAGCATCCGCGCACGGCTATTTTGATGGCTCATGCGCGGGGAGTGATCCTGTTGTGCGCCAGGCAGCGTGGACTGCCGGTGCAGGACTGGCCGAGCACGGAAGTGAAGAAGTCGCTGACGGGCTACGGCCACGCCTCGAAGCATCAGGTTCAGCGGGCGGTGCAGAGCCAGTGCGGGTTGGC
>CAZJCN010000007.1:0-25406 GCA_964544195.1 uncultured Phycisphaeraceae bacterium
CGTGCGGCCACGGGTCGTTAGGTCCACCCCAGTCGGCGTTGGGGATGGTTTGAACGGTCGGGCCGTCGATCGCGAGGGTTGGCGGGGTTAGTGACAGCGTCCACAGCGCGGCGAGTGACACCGACAGGAACACCGATCCGACCGGAGTCGTTATGCGTTTCATGATGCTTCCTCCCCTGACATGCAGGCTGAATGACTACAGCTAACCGGTTGAACCAGACAGCACGCTATTCATCAAGCTATCCAGCCGGATTGCAAAGTCAAGAGAGATTATGTTCCGGTGAGGGACTGTCATCAGACAGCGGAAACAGAACACGCTGGGGTCCGGTTCACAGGTTTGTGATGGGTCCGCGCTTACGCATCCACTCATAACAATTATAAAAAGCCGAGTGGTTCAAAAAAATCTTCTGAGCCATGCGGCTTGTTAATAACAGGCGGGTGTTCGTGCTACTCGTTTTCGCCGATCTTCACCAGCTTGTAGCTGCGCACATAATCGTAGAGCGTAACGTTGCGCGTCGGGTCGGACAGTTCTTCGGGGGTGGGTGTGACTTCCCAATCGTAGATTTCGCAGACCAGGTTGACGAACATCGGTTGATCGAAGGGGGTATCTTCGACCTCGGTGGAAGGCTCGATGGTGTGGACGTATTTACCGTCGAGATAGAAGTGCATGGTTTTGGCGTCGACCCACCAGCATCCGTAGGTGTGGAAGTTCTCGTGGACCTTTTCGCCGATCGGTGTGCGGGCGCCTTTTTTGAGGTTGATCGGTTCTTCGTTCGGGTCGGCGGGGTAGTAGGTGATGTGGGTGTTGGACATCATGTGGTCGCCGAAGGCCGGCCAGCGCTGCGCGTTGCCAATACATTCGAGGATATCCAGCTCGGTGGACTTGTAGGGCCGGGTTTTCTTCCTGGGGTTCTTGAGCCAGAAGGTGGTGGAGGTGGAGACGTTGGAGGCCTTGACCCGGGTTTCGTAGTAGCCGTAGAGCGCGTTCTGGGCTTTGCTTTGGATCGCGCCGCAGGCGATGGTCCATTCGCCGTTCTCTCCCATGGGCGGGTCCATGACGGTGCTTCGGATCTGCAGGTACCCGTCGGCGACACTGACGGCGGAGGGGACGAACAGGCCGGGGACGCGACCTTTCCAGCCGGGGTAATGGTCGTGCCACTTGTTCCGGTCCAGCTCGGTGCCGTTGAACTCATCGCTGTAGTCTTCGTTGAGCACCCACTTGTAGCCCGCGGGCGGATCGATGGGCGGGGGTGGGACGTCGGCGTGAGCGGTCGAGGTGGTCATGATCAGACTCAGCAGGGCGAGGGCAAAGGTTCGCAACATATCCATCTCCAGTGGGAACGGTGATACAACACAGCCAGGCGCACCCGATCGAGGATCAGGACGCTTTGGGGATTATGCTGAAGTATTATATCACCGTGTATCATGCGGGGATGTCGTTGTGTGTTCGGGCGTCTCCGTGACGTCCGGGCGGGTTGCAAAGCGTTATAATCCGTTGTCGTGAATGGATTGTGTTTTATTTCTCACGTGTCGCAGGGAGGCTTTGGTGTTGCAGGGTCCCGTCACTGAGCCATCCGGGTCGACCGCCGAGGGGACAGGGGATCAGGCTGCCGATTCAGGGGTCGGGGGGTCTGTCTGCGAGGCGATCGAGCCGGGGGAAGACCTGATGACGACACTTTTGCCTTGGGGGGTATCGTTTTTACTGCACGCGGGTCTGGTATTGCTGGCGTTGTTCGTGGTGTGGTCAACGGTGGTGTTGACCAGCGAGGAACGTGTGATCATCCCCACGGCCCGGCTCAGCGCGACGCCGGGGGCGCCGTTACAGATCAAGAAAACGCCGAGGTTGACCACTCAGCGCATGGCCCGGCGAACGGTGTCGCCGATCCGTGAGCGTCAGCCGGTGCCGAGTTTGAATCAACCCGTGAACGACGCCTCATTGGTCGGGGTTCTAGGAGCGTCGGGTGAAGCCAACCCGTTCGAGGCGGCGTTGGCGGGCGGGTCGGAGCTGCGTGCCCAGTTTCTCGGGTCGGGGGGGAACGCCCGAAGGATCGCGTTCGTCATCGACGCTTCCGGCACGCTGATCGACACGTTTCCTTTTGTGCTGCGCGAGCTGCGCAAATCCATCAGTGAGTTGAGCGGGCGTCAGTATTTCACGGTGATCTTCTTTCAGCAGGACAAGGTGATCGAGGTGCCCCCGCCGGGCATCGACGCCAAGCGAGCCACGGCCGACATCAAGCAACGGGTCAACGCCTGGCTGGCAGATGACCAGTACAACGTCGTGCCGCAGTACAAAGGCAATCCGGTCAAGGCGCTCCGTCGGGCGTTTTCATATCGGCCCGACCTGATCTTCCTCTTGTCCGACGAGATCACCGGGCAAGGGCAGTACGAGATCGAGCAACGGGCCCTGCTGGAAGAGATCGACCGGGCCAATCGGCATGGCACAAAAATCAACACGATCCAGTTCATTCATGAAGATCCGTTAATCAAGGCGGGGCTCCGGGGCACGATGGAGTTGATCGCGGAGCGAAGCGGCGGGGTGTACACGTTTGTCAGTAAGGCGGACCTGGGTATTGAATAACCGAAGGACAGTCAGCGTACTGAATGGGCTACGAAGCCGTCCCGTTGTCACGGCGTGTGCGGTGGGGGTGTGGTTGTTATGTGTGGGCTCGGTTCTGGCTCAGGACGCGGTGAAGCTGTCGGGGTTCTGGGTCGAGCCGGTGCGTGTTCGGTCGATCTCGGACGGCCAGGTGCATTACCAGACGGCGGCGGGGTTGGAACTGAGCCGACCGTTTCACCTGCTCAGCGGGTTGAAGCTGGAGCGTTTCCCGCAATTGGCGCAGGCGGAGTCGGCGCTGGAGGTAGGTGAGACGGATCGTGCGATAAGCCTGCTGGTTCAGGTAGGGCGGACGTCTGCGCCGGCTTGGGTCGGGTATTACGCGAGGATGCGGTTGGTAGAGGTGTACGCGAAGCAGGGCGATGCCGAGTCGGCGGTGTCGGAGTACGTGGACATGGTGGTGTCCGGTGTGCCCGGGATGTTTATTGCCCGCGCCCCGGTGGATGCGGTGGCCCGTGCGGACGCACCGGTTCGGGCAGAGGTCGCGGCGTTATTGCGTGCAGCTCTCCCGACGGTGACGGGCGAGCGTGCGAAGAAACTGGAGGCGTTGATACAAGCGTCGGGTGAGCCGAACGTGGCTTTTTCGCCCGACGGTTCAGTGGGTGTGGATGTCGTCGTGCAGCCCGGCGCATTACCCTTGTCACGGAGTGTTCGGCCGGGATCGATAGTGAGCCTGTACCGCACCGGTCGGTTTGAACAGGTACTGCAGGCGGCTGACGAAGCGCTGGCGCAGCCCGGGCACACCCCGGCGGAACTTTATCTGAAAGGGATGGCCCTGCTGGCGTTGGCTGAGCGGGAACGGGATCAGGCGTTATACAAGTCGGCGGGGTTGTGTTTCATGCGCGTGGTGACGTATTTCCCGACCAGCGCGGTGGCTGGGCCTTCGTGGCTGGAAGCGGGGTATGTGCATGAAAAGTTAGGACGCACGGATATCGCGCGACGGTTGTACGAACGTGCCCGGCCGTTGATTCAGCGGGACGAAGACCCGGAGTATCATCAACGGTTGGTTGAACGATTGGCTGCGATGGAAGAAGCGGATTGAAGGTCTTAGACGCCGAGTGATTTATCAAGCAACGCATGAAGGGATCGTCATGAGGACAGGACGCGTGATGCGATGGACGCTGGCTGCGGCGGTGCTGGGTACCGGCCCGACTGTCATGGCGCAGGATCAAGCCCACACGACCAGCGTGGCGAAGATGTTTTTGTTGCCCAGCGACACGGTGGGGGTGATGATCACCTGGCTGCTGGTGTTGCTGTCGGCATTGAGCATCGGGTATACGCTGAGCCTGGTGTTGCGTTATCGCCGATCGGTGGTGTTGCCTGAGGCGGTGCGTGATCAGGTGGTGCAACTGCTGGCGGCCAAGCGTTACCGTGAGGCGATTGATTACGCGGCCAGGCAGACCAGTTACCTCGGGCGTGTGATCAGTGCGGCGCTCAATGAAGGCGTGCATGGCTACGCGGCGATGGAGCGAGCCATTGAGGAGGCCGGGGACGCGCAGACCAGCCGGGCTCTTCGACCCGTGGAATACCTGAACGTGCTTGGGAACATCGCGCCGATGATCGGGTTGTTCGGGACGGTGTACGGCATGATCCGGGCATTCGACCAGTTGCAGGCCTCGGGCGGCAAGCCCGACCCGGCCCAGCTTGCCGGGGGGATCTCGACCGCCATGATCACCACGTTCTGGGGCCTGATCGTCGCGATCCCGGCGCTGGCGTCCTACGCCCTGATCCGCAACAAGATCGACGCGCTGACCAGTGAAGGCATGCTGATGGCGGAGGAAGTCATTGCGCCGTTCAAGCCGGGCAACCAACCCGGTCAGGTGAACGCAAAGAAGCCGACGGCATCCTCCGCTCAGAGCAACACCACCAACGCATCCCCGACGGATACGGCTAACGGCGATTCGCAATCTCAATCGTAAGAAACATATGCCTTCTCGGATATTTCATCGCGGCCCGACCAAGCCCCAGATGAACATCACGCCGTTGATCGACGTGGTGTTCCTGCTGATCATCTTTTTCATGCTCGTGAACAACATCATCACCGAGCAGAGTGTGCCGATGATCGTGCCCCAGCTCGAAGAGCCACAGACCCACGAGCTGGACGAACAGGGGCGGCTGATCGTCAACATCGCCCCGGCTGAGTACGCATACAGCGAACGGTTGGACGATCCACTGAACTTCGACGGAGAGGCGAGTTTCATTCGGGTCGGCCTGCAGACGTTCAAAGCTTCAGACCTGGATTCGGTGACGGCGGCGCTCGAAGAAGCGAAATCGGAAAACCCGAACGTGGAAGTCGTGTTGCGAAGTGACGGGGCGTTGTATTACGGCGTGGTTCAGCCGGTGATGGGGGCGATCACCCGCGCGGGGATCGACAAGGTGCACCTGACCGCGTTCATGCCCGAGCGGGGCGTTACACCACCGGTGAAGGAGTAAGGCGGCTGTGTCAGTCAATGATCGGACGCAACCCGATGCACGCAGGACGGCTCTACCGATGCCGACGGTGCATCACCGGTCTGCGCGGCAGCGACGCGGCCGACCGCCTCTGAGTATGCAGCCGAACCTCTCGGCCATGATCGACGTGATTTTTCTGTTGCTGATCTATTTCGTGAGCACGGTGAACTTCACGCCGGACGAGGGCGTATTGACCGCCAGGCTCCCGCAGGGCACGGGTCAGCCGACCACCGAGCTTTCCCCGCCGCCGCAGCCGTTGAACATCCTGTTGTCGCCGGTGGGCGAGACGGGGTGTCGGATCCAGGTCCAGGGGTATCCTCAGATGCCGCGTAGTTTCGCCGAGTTGGCGCAGTTGTTGCTGGAGCTTCAATATGATCCTGAACGCGGGTTGCGCAGCGGTGCGTTCGAGCCTGACAACCCGGTGGTGATCCGTCCCGAGGCGGGGGTGCGCTGGCAGCACGTGGTCAACGCATTCAATGCCGCGTTGCGTGCCCGTTACACCAACATCAATTTCGCGCAGGTCAGCCAGTGAACCGCAGGATTTCATTTTTGGGATTGAACTCTTCGGCTTGTTGGGTCGCGGCGCTGATGTGCGCGGTCCTGTTGATGGCATGGGGCTTGCCGGCGCAAGGGCAGGAAGCGACACCGACAAACGCTGATGCTGATGTGGCGGGTGAACTCGACCCATCGCTGTTGATCGACGCACTGGCGCGTGAGGGCATGAGTGAGTTGCTGCTGCACCTGGCCGAGACCGAGCCGATGGACGACCCGGTGATGCAGCGACAGGTGACGATCGCGGGGCTGCGGATCGAGTTTCACAGGCTGATTGATGAAGCGACGCAGGCGGCGACGGACAACCCGGAACTGGCCGAGGCGCTGCGGCAGCAGGCGGTCGAGACCTACAGCCGACTGACCGACGCATGGCGGGGGCTGATCCGTGATTTTCCGGATCACGAACAGCGCCCGATCTGGCAGGCGGATCTCGCCCAGAGCCTGATCGTGGACCTGCTGTACGGCTTGCACCAGTCGGCGCCGTTGTTTTTAGAGTTCGGCATCACCACACCCGAACAGGAAGCGGCGGTGTCCCGGTACGCTCCGGAAGCGTTGGCGCTGCTCAGTGATGCGCAGCTTCGGTTGTTTCACCTGCGGGGAGAGGTGGGGCGGGACGAGAAACGCTCGGTTCGGATGCAGGCCAGCGGTTTGTTTTTCAAGCTGTTCGAAGAATACGACCGCCGACGGATCCCGTATTTCCTGGCGATTTCGGCCCACCTGGTGGCGCTACTGCCCGATGATGCCCCGTATTTCCAAGGCGAACCGCCTGCCGAGGGATATCTGATCCCACGACGGGAAGAAGAACCATCCCGTGAAAGATCGCGCCTGTTGGATCTGGCGACCCATGAGTTGGACAAGCTCAAAGATCAGCCGGGCATCGATGAGCCGTTGCGTGTGGCTTTACATACATTGCGGGGATCGGTACTCCTTGCACGAGGCCGATCAGATCAGGCGATGCATACGGTGCAGGAGATCCTCCGGAGTGAACAGCGAGATATCCACTGGCTGACGGCAAATCTGATCACAGCCTCGGCTTTGGCGGAGAAGGGAATGGTGGATCAGGCACTGGTTCGGTTGCGCGAGCTGGCGGCTGAGCCGACCGTTCTGGCGCATCTGCGACAAAACCTACTGGTCACCGATCTGACCCATCGGATCATGCTGGCCGAGGCGCATCGTCTGCCGCCTTCACGCCAGGACGAGGCGATCGCCCGCAGTTACGAGCCTTACCTGGCGCTCCTGTCCGGGCCATACCCCGGCAGGCAGATGCAGGGATTGCGTGACTTTATCTATCGGCGTTGGGCATCGGCACTCGACGACAACGAACAGGTTGAAACCTTGCCGCCGTTGGTTCGATTAGCGATCAGCCAGGTGTTCCGGCGAGAGGGGCAGGCGATGATGGATCGTCTGAATGCCCCTGAAAGCGAGGTGCCCGAGCGTGAACGACTGGCGCTGCGGTCGCAGGCGCAAGAGAAGTTGAACGAAGCGATCCGATTGGCCCAGAGCGTAACCGGGCCGGACATTGAGCCGGACATCCGGGCCGAGGCGATGTTCAATCTCGCACTGGCGATGCACACGCTGGACCCGAACGATACGGACAACCGGCTGGTGTTGACGAAGATCCTGACCGACCTGGCTGAGCAGATGCCGGATCAGCCGATCGCGGAGGACGCGATCACCGCTGCGGTTTCGCTGCTGCGTGAGCTGCATCAGGTCGTTCCGACACCGCCACAGGTTGAGCAGGCCTATGTGCGAGCGGCCGAAGTGCTGTTCAGCAAGTTCCCGACCAGCGAGGCGGCGGACAACGAGCGGATTTATTTCGGGTATCACGTGCTGGAGCAGGCCGGGAAACACCGTGAAGCGGTGCGGATGTATCAGCAGGTTCCTTTCGATCACGATCAGTATTTCGAGGCGCAGCGTCAGGCGTTGTTGAGCCTGCGGATGCTGGAGCGTGAATCGGGGCCGGCGGAAAAGCTGCGTATTCGGCGTGAGTTGGACAGCTTGATGAGGCGGATCGTTCGGGAGGCAGGCGAAGTTCGTGATAGCCTGGTGAATCCGGAGCGGGCGAAATCGGCGCGACGGGCCGAGGCGACGACGAAGCTGGTGACGGCCGACCTGGCGTTGGATGTCGAAGCGTATGACAAGGTGCGTGAGGTGTTGTCGGGGTTCGAGGATGATTATGCCGACCAGCCGGACCTGATCGCCGAGGCGTTGCGCATGCGTATCATCGCGTTGGCGGATTCGGGGCAACACGAAGCATTGGCCGAGTCAGCGAAGCGCATGATCGAAGCCTACCCTGAGCAGGGGGCGCCGGTGATCGACCGTGTTCTGTCGCAGGTGGAACAGCGGATCGAGTCATTGCAGCTCGAACTAATAACAGCTGACGGTCTTACCCGGGCAAAGATCGAGCAACGGCTCAAAGACCAGACACGCGCAGCGGACGTACTGTCACAATACCTGCTGGCGTGGGCAAAGAGGCAGGATTTCGATGACGAGGCACTATTGCCGTTCGAGGTCGTCCGTGGCAAGGCGTTGCGGTTGGCGGGCAAGCTGGATGAGGCGGAGCCGATTCTCCGAAGGCTGATACACGATCATCCCAATGATGCACAGGTCATGCTGGAGTACGCTCAGCTTCTTTACGACCGGGGTGACGAGGCGTCGCTGATTGAATCGGTGCGATACTTTGATCGGTTGATTACCGGGCTGGAGTCGCCGTATCCCCAAGCGTGGTGGGTGGCGTGGATGCGTCGGCTGCAGATCAACGACCGTCTCGGGGAAAGAACGCAGGACATCCCGGTTCGTGTCAGGCAATTGCGGATGACCGATCCTGATTTGGGCGGGCCGATGACACGCTACGAACTGGAGCGCCTGGAGCGGAAACACGCCGGTTAGGATCGCATACAATACCCCGATGGCGGATCAGGTTGATTCAGAACAGTCGGTCCTTTACCACGGCACGCGGTTTGAAGTGCGGGGTATCACGCTGGCGAAACGGTCGGGTGGGGCGTTGCGACGCGAGATCGTTGTGCCGGCGGACGCGGTGGTGATCCTGCCGATGCTGGACGAGCAGACGGTGGTGTTGATCCGCAACGAGCGTTTCGCGGTCGGGACGACGTTGTGGGAGCTGCCGGCCGGGACGCTGGAGGACAGCGAAGACCTCTCGGCGTGTGCTTTGCGGGAACTGCGGGAAGAGACGGGCTACGATGCGTCAACTATCGAGCGATTGATCTCGTTCTATCCCTCCCCGGGCTTTTGCACGGAGAAACTGACGGCCTACCTGGCAAGTGGGTTGACGTACCGCGGTCAGGACCTCGACGAGACCGAGCGGATCACGGCTGAAGCGGTACCCCTTGATCAGACGATGGAGATGGTGCGGGATAACCGTATCATGGACGCCAAGACCATCGCGACCTTGCTTTATTACCAGACCTTTTTGCGAAACCAAACGACATGAGCTGGCAGGACAGGCATTATCACCGAGAGAGCTTTGGCCCGACGATGCGGACGGGATTTTCCGGCCGATCCGTGGTGTTCTGGCTGATCGTGATCAATGTCGGGGTATTTCTGCTGGACGCGGTGCTGTTGCGGTTGTTCGGGCCGGCGGAGCAGGTGTTCCGGTTTTCGGACGGCATGCAGATCGCGATGCGGTTTCAGCCGATCGAGGCGTGGGGGTATTTCTCGGCGGCGACGGCGATCATGGATTTTCAGGTCTGGCGGTTCGTGACGTTCCAGTTCCTGCACGCGGGTCTTGGTCACATCCTGTTCAACATGCTGGGCCTGTATTTCTTCGGCCCGATGATCGAGAGCCACCTGGGTTCCCGCCGGTTCCTGGCGTTTTACCTGCTTTGTGGCGTGGCGGGTGCGGTGGCGTACCTGCTGCTGTGGGCGGCGGGGTTTCTGGTCAGCAGCCCGATCGTGTCGCTGGTCGGTGCCTCGGCGGGGGTGCTGGGCGTGTTGATCGCGGCGGCGACGATCGCACCGAACATGCAGGTCATGTTGCTGTTCCCGCCGATCCCGATGAAGCTCAAGACCATGGCGTGGATCATGGTTGGTATCGGGGCGTACACGGTGTTGTTCATGGGCCACCGCGCCGACTCCAACGCCGGCGGCGAGGCGGCGCACCTCGGCGGCTGTGCGTTAGGGTACCTCCTGATCCGTCGGCCTTGGTTGCTGAACTTTGCCGACTTCGGCGCGGCACGCGGCGGATTGGGTGGTATGCTCAAGCGTCCCCCCAAACCCCGCAAGCCCAAGGTCGATGACCGCGAAGTCGATCGCATCCTCGACAAGGTCCGTCAGCACGGGTTGGGGAGTCTGACCGCCAAGGAAAAACGCACGTTAGCCAAGGCGACCGATCAGAAACGCGGGACTTGACTGATATACCGTTCAGCTAGAGCCTGACGCATCGTTTTCGATCCGGGTTGCCGGTTCTGGTATCTTCTTGCCCATGCCCTGGACGTTGTACCGCTACTTTTTGCGCGAAGTGATCAAGCTGATGGCCGTGTCGGTCACGGTGTTGGTGACGATGATCAGCTTCGCGGCGGCGATCAAGCCGATGTCGGAGGGGCTGCTTGGGCCGACGGCGTTATTGAAGTTCGTGGGCTATTCCGCGCCGACGATGCTCGGTTTCGCGCTGCCGTTTGCCGGGGCGTTCGCCAGCACGTTGGTGTTTACCCGGATGGCGTCGGACAACGAGATCGTGGCCTGCTCCGCGAGCGGATTGAGCTACAAGAAGGTCCTGGCACCGATCGCGGCGTTGGGATTGGTGCTGACGATGGGGCTGTTTTACCTGTCCAACTTCGTCGTGCCCGGCTTTTATCGAGCGGCTTCACAGACACTGGAAAACGACCTGATGAGCCTGCTCGTGACGCAGTTGAATCAGAACAGGCCGTTCACGGAGATCGACGGGTATGTGCTGTACGCGGACTCGGCGAATCAGTTTGATCCCCCGCCGGAGACGGGTGCGACGCGGTTCATCCAGTTGACGGGGGTGGCGGTGGGGGAGCTGGACGAACAGGACCGCGTCCGAGCCGACAGCACGGCAAAGATCGCCAATATCCTGCTGTTTCAACGGCCGGAAGGCTCGCAGGTCACGCTCATGTTGTTAGAGGCGATGCGCTATCAGCCCGAGGCCGGGGAGTTGGAATATTCCGAGAGCCTGCCGATCGGCCCGATCGATCTGCCCAGCCCGTTCAACGATGACCCGAAGTTCCGCTCCTGGCCTCAGCTCCGAGAGCTGGACCGAGAGCCGGAACGCTATCACGATGTGCGTGATGCCAAGCTCAAGCTGGCGCGCGAGGTAGCGGCGGCTGAGCTTCGGACGTCGATCCGTCGGCAACTGAAAGCAGATGACGGTCGGCAGGGCGTCGTCCTCAAGGGGAGCCGACAGAGCTACCGCTTGTTCAGCCCGAAGGTGCGGACGGTCAGCGGGGCGTTGCGGCTGGAGTCTGAGCCGGGGCGTCCGATCGTGGTGGAATACCCGGCGGAGGGCCCGATCCAGCGGCGCATCGAAGCCGAGGCGGGACGCATCTCGATCAAGTCGGGGGAACGCGGGTTACAGCCGGTGGCCTCGATCGAGCTGATCAATGTGCGTGTGTTCCGTGTGCCGGGCACGGAGCCGATGACGGAGAAACAGGCCGACACACTCCCGCCGATGCTCTGGCCGCACGACGTGATCGATCCCGAGATCACGGACAAGCCGATGGCTGAATTGTTGGCTGTCGCCCAGCGTCACTTAGGCAAGTCGCGCAACGTGGATCGTGCCGCGGCGGACCTGGACATGAACATCATCAAGCTGGGTCGAAAGATCGTCTCGCAACTCCACGAGCGTGCGGCGTCGGCGCTGACATGCCTGTTGCTGCTGGTGTTCGGCGCGGTGTTGGCGATGCACCTGAAAGGCCAGATGCCGTTGGTGGTGTTTTTCTGGAGTTTCATGCTGGCGATCATTTCGATCATCGTGATTCATACGGGGCAGAATCTCGCCGCCTCGACCCGGGTCAGTCTGCCGTTCGGCCTGTCGGTACTCTGGGCCGGCAACATCGGCCTGGCGCTGGTGACGATCGCGGTGTACCGTCGGCTGGCGCGGAATTAGGCAACACGAACACAGGAACCACACTTAAATCCACTTACCAACCCAAACAAGACCTTGAAGACGCTCGACGCATACATCATCCGGCAGTTCGTCATCAACTTCGCGATTCTTTATGTCGTGCTGATGTCGCTGTTCGTGGTGGTGGACCTGATCGTGGACCTCGACGAGTTTCTGGAAGGCGGGCGGAACCTGGCCCGCCGTGAGGCGGCAGCGAGGCAGGCGGACCTGTTGGGGCTGCCAGCCGATCAGTTGATCGAACTCATCGAGCAGCGTGCCGGGGCGGATGAGATCGCCGAGGTGTTTCACTTGCCCAGGACCGAAGCCGAGCAGATGCTGGACCGGATCGAGCCCGGGGCGATCAAGCGGATCATCAGCGTGTCCCGGCTGGTGGTGGATTACTACGGCCCGATGCTGGTTCTGGTCTACGCGTTTTTCTCGGGGTTGATCGTGGTGGCGGCGATGGGGTTCACGCTGTCGGCGCTTGGGCGCAGCCGGGAACTGACGGCGATGGTGTCCAGCGGGATCAGCCTGTACCGGGTCGCCATGCCGATCCTTGTGGCGGGGATCGCGTTGAACGTATTGGCGTTGCCGGTGCAGGAGTTTGTGGTTCCCCGTCTTGCGGACAAGCTCAGCCGAAAGAAGTCGCAGATCAAACACGCGGTCGAGCCGCGCTACACGTTTCAATATATCCCGGACGAGAAGGGGGCCTTGATCAGTGCCGCTCGTTTCGATGTGGAGCACGAACAGCTGACCGGGATGCGGGTGCTGGTGCGTAATAGGGATCTGGTGCAGGTCGGCCATATCACCGCCTCACAGGCGGTGTGGGATGAGGAGCGTGGGGGATGGGAGTTGTTTGACGGGTTCCAGATCACCGGCGGCCCTGAGGATTCGCCGGTCGAAGCGCTGGACCGTGGCGGGGAGGAGGTCACGTTCTATAAGACGGACTTGTCACCGACGTTGATCCAGACCCGGCGTAATGCGGACTACATCCGACTGCTGCCGGTTCGGCAGTTGCAGCAGATGCAGCACAGCGAGGCGGTGCCGGCATCGTTGCGCGATGACGTGACCCGTGCCAAGTGGGGGCGGGTGTGCTTGTTAGTGGTGAATGTGTTGATCCTGGTGATGGGGCTGCCGTACTTCCTGCTGCTGACCCCGGGGCAGATGGTCCTGCAGTCCGTCAAGTGTGCGGGGCTTTGCATCGGTGTATGGGCGGGGGGGATGACGCTGCCCGAGATGCTCACCGGCATGCTGAACCCGGTGGCAGCGGCGTGGTTCCCGGTGGCGTTGTACCTGCCCCTGTCCGCCTACCTGATCCAACGGGTCAGAACCTGACTCTTGCCGGGGAAGGAGGTATGCTCGCCCCATGAACTCTACGACTTCCTCGGATGCGCTGGCCCTGATCCCCTGTGTGCTGATGTTGTTTCTGGTGCTGGTGGGGTTGGCGTTGTCTGTGCTCTGGCTGATCGCCTTGGTCCATGCGGCGATCCATCGGATGGAGAATCAGGCGGTCTGGCTGCTGGTCATCATCCTGGGCGGGCCGATCGGTGCGGTGGCGTATTTCATTGCCCGTCCGTACAAGTCTCGAGACTGACACCGGACCGGACCCAGAAAGTTATCACAGACTGCTGGGCCATGATGATGCTCGTGACCTGCCTAGGTGCGGATAGCGGTGTGATTGCCCGGTGTGTCAGGGGGGCGTATCTTATTAGGTCTATGAACCGGATCGACAGCATTTTTAAGGACTTGCGTCATCGGGGCGGCCGGGCTTTGATGCCGTACCTCACCGCGGGCGACCCCAGTGCGCAGGCGACCGGCCGGATGCTGGAGGCTGCCGCACGTGGTGGGGCCAGCATCTGCGAGGTCGGCATCCCGTTTTCCGACCCGATCGCTGACGGCCCGGTGATCCAGGCGTCAATGACCTACGCGCTTGACCATGGCGTGACGGTGCGGCAGGTGTTGGATTCAGTCGCCGAAGTTCGGCCGAAGCTCGATATCGGTCTGGTAGCGATGGTCAGCTATTCGATCGTGCATCGGTTGGGCTTGAAGCGTTTTGTATCGGATTGCCGGGATGCGGGTTTTGACGGGTTTATTTTTCCCGACTTGCCGCTGGAAGCATCAGGCCCGGCGTGTGAGGCGGTGTCGGAAGCGGGGATGATCTTAAGCATGCTGATTGCGCCGACGACGCCGAACGATCGGGCGGCGAAGATCGCGGCGGCATCGACGGGTTTTGTGTACGTGGTGTCACGGTCGGGGATCACCGGTGAAAGCTCTCAGTTGCCGCCGGAGCTGCCGGATCGACTGACCCGCCTGCGCTCGGTGACCGATCTGCCGATGGCGGTGGGTTTTGGCATCAGTAATGCCGAGCAGGTCAGGCAGGTGGTGTCGGTGGCGGATGCAGCGATCGTGGGGTCCGGCCTGATGCGTCGTGTGGCGGAGGTGAGGGATCAGGGCGAAGACGCCGTGGTCGAGATGGTGGAAAGCTTTACCCGGGAGCTGTCATCCGGATTGGGGCAGACGGGCGTGGCGGTGTAGTCGCGGCCGGTTCCGCCTTTCGGGCCGACTGATGACGGGATTCAGCGGATATCGATGGATAGGGGTGGTGACGGGGGCGTGGTTATCGGCATGCCTGTTTGTTTGGGGAATCTGGTTAATGCGGAACACATCACCGATAATGGGCGTAGGACCGATGGCGGCTGGTGTGCAGGTGTATCTGTACGAGGTGGCCGACGTCGTGGTTCCCGATGCGTTATCGGTGGTGACCGCCACGATGAAATGGGGATCAGGGCTGGTATTGTTCGGTTGGGCGATACTGAGCCTGACGGGCTGGCCTTCAGCCATGTTGGTGTAGGAACAGATGGATGCGGGCCGGATGATAAGTCGAGGCCTTATCCATGAACACTCGACGAGGAAGCAGTGTGATGAAACTGATGACGGTGATTCGTAGCGGACGCCCGGCGATGGTGTTCGGTGTGGTGTTGGTGGTGTTGCTGAGCGTGATGCCAGCCGCACCCACCCGGGCGCAGGACCTGAGTTTCCCCGCCCCGGCCGAACCGGAGACGATGCTGGCGGATCAGCTTGTCGCGATGGCGTGGTCGGCTTTTGCCCGCACGCCGGAGCCTCGGCCCGACCAACTGGAGCGGGCGAGGATTCTGCTGGACATGGCGGTGAGATTATCTCCGGATGACGTCGGTATGTGGGAACTCCGGACGGCATTGGCGCGGACGCTGGAAGATCGGGCCATGCTGATCGAGTCACTGCGTAACTATCTGCGTCTGGTTCCCGATGATGAAGCAGCCCAACTGGAACTGGTCAAGGCGAAGCTGAACGCGGTGGAGGCGGTGGATACCTACTTGGCTTCGCTGGAAAAGATCCTTCGTGCGGAGGGGGCGGAACGGCTTTCGGCCCCGCTTCGATCGAGGCTGGCGGCTTTGGCGGCCCAAGCGGCGCAGGAAACCGGCGACCTGAAGCGAGCTGCGGGCTGGCTGGGGTATGCCTTGAAGCTGGACGAAGCCAACCCCGAGGCGGCGAGCATGGTCTACCAGTTGACCGTGGAACGTGAAGGCTCGCCCAGGCAACAGGGCGCGGCGCTGGTCGGCGTTCTCAAGGCCAGCCCGGTTGACCCGAACGTGCGTCTGTCTTTGGCGAATCTGCTGATGCAGGAAGGGGTCTATGAACGGGCCATCGAACAGTTCGATGTGGTGATGCCTTGGGTGGATGTGCAGACCCGGTTGGGGATGATGCCGCAGTACGCGATGTGCCTGATCGCCTCGGGTCAGGAAGCCAAGGTTCCGCCGATGCTGCTCGAGTTGCAGATGTTCCTCAAGCAGATGGCCGACGCACAGAACCCGTCGCAGACTCTCACGGAGGAGGGGGAACCGGAGCAGCCGTCTCTGGATGATCTGCCGCCGTTGCCGACGACGCTGGAGTTTGCCCGTCTGATCCTGCTTCACGACACGAACCCGGTCGCGGCGCGTGAATCGTTCGAGCGTCTGCGAACCTCGAGCGCGTCGGTCGAGGAGGAGGACAAACGCCGTGACGCCTTGCAGCAGTTGACCTGGGTCGGTGCTGTGTTCGGCCAGGACGAGCAGTGGGTGCAGCGGCGGATCGACCTGATGGGATTGGATAACGAGCACGCGAAGCTGGCGGCGGGTTGGCTGGCGCTACGACGCGGTGAGGTGGAGTCGGCTCGTGCGATTTTTGAATCGCTTGGATCAGACAACCTGTTTGCCCGCTTGGGTCTGGCGGAATTGCCGGGGCTTGGCGAAAAGGAAAAGGCCGAGGCGCTTCAGCAGATCGTATTGCATGACCCGACCTCGATGGGGGCTGTGGTGGCGGCCCGTCGCCTGCACAAGATGAATCAGCCTGTCCCAGCGACCGGGGAAGGGGTGTCTTTGCGTATGCTGGTCGATGATCTGCCGAGGCAGCTTTGGACGCCGGCGCTGACGGTATCGCCTTGGATTCGGATGAGCCTGGATGTCTCGCCCGGCACGTTCAGTTACCTGCAACCGATGTTTGCGAAGGTGCGTATCCGTAACGCCACCCGGATGCCTTTGTCCATCGGTCCGAACGGCGCGGTTCAGCCGATCATGATGGTGTCCTGCATGCCGTCGATCCGGACCGAACCGCTTGGAGCCTTGACGCCGACGTTTTTCAATGTCGGTCGGCGACTGACCCTGCAGCCCGGCGCGTCGGTGGAATCCACCATCCGTCTGGACCGGTTTGATCTCGGACAGCTTGCAGCGCTGTACCCGACGGCGACGATCACGTTCTCGGCTACGGCGATCCTCGATCCGAGGCCGTTGCCAAACGGCGGGATCGTGCCGGGGCTATTGGGGGATACGGCGAGTGTCGGTTCGCTGCAGGTCCGTGGTATGCCCGCGACCCCGAGCAACCTGCAGCTCTGGATGAAGGACCTGGACGGGGCTGACCCGGCGGTTAAAGCGTTGGCGATCGCCCGGCTGTTGATGGTGGCGCGTCAGCCGGTGGAATCGACCGAGGCACAGGACCTGCGAGACCGGGTCGGTGAGCTGATCGGGCAGCGGTATCCGACGTTCGATCGTGTTCTTCAGGCGTGGACGGTCCGGTTCATGCTTCCGGACGAAGACGGGCAGCCGGTCGTTCAGCGTGTGATCGATCAGGCCCAGCGTAGTGATGACCCGATGGTTCGGATTATTTACCTGGTGATGAACGCGGACGGTCCGGATTCTCCCGCGTTGACCGACGCGCTTCGCCACGATGACCCGACGATCCGCGGTTTCGCTGAAGCGCTCAAGGCCGGGCTGGAGGCGGACGCCAAGGCCCGGGCTGAAGCCGAGGCGGAGCACGACGGCCACGATCACAGCGGGGATTCACAATCGATCCCGGGTCTGGACTGACCAGGTGATGATGCGCTTCTCCGTACGAACGTGAGTCCCATGCGTCACACACCGACCCTACTGTTGTTTGACGTTGATCTGACGTTGGTCAACGCCGGCGGGATCGGTCAGGTGGCGATGCGCACCGCGGGACGTGAGGTGTGCGGCCCGTGTTTCACGTTTGACGGTGTATCGTTCGGCGGACGACTGGACCCGCTGATATTTGCTGACGCGGTGGCTGGGTGCAACGGGTATGACTTCGAGCAGAAACATGCCGAGTTCCGCGCCGCTTACATCCGGGAGTTGTCCCGGTTGTTGTCTGAGCCGACCCACCCGGTGCGTGCGATGCCCGGCGTGGAATCACTGTTGGCAACATTGCTGGACCGATCCGACAGGCAGGGTGATGTGGTACTGGCATTGCTGACCGGCAACTACGCCGAGACGGCACGCTTGAAATTGGAAGCGGCGGGACTCGATCGCGACTGGTTTGCGTTCGGTTGCTTCGGCGACGAAGCGCCGTCCCGGGATGCGCTGGCGGCACTGGCGCTGGTCCGTTACCAGGAATTGACCGGCGAGCCTGCCGACCCGTCTCGCGTGATCGTGATCGGCGACACCGAACACGATGTCCGATGCGCCAAAGTAAACGGCCTGGTGTCTTACGCTGTGGCCAGTGGACGCGTCGGGCCTGAGGTACTCGATCAGGCGGGCGCGGATATCGTGGTCGAGGACCTGACGGACCCGGCACCGCTTTTTTCCCTGTTGGACAGGCACGCGGCAAGCTGACTCGAAAGGCCGTTCTTCGTCACCGGATTACCAACGGTGGGTATGCGGCCCGAAGTCGGCTTCGTAGTAGGAATAAACCGCTCGTCTCGGCGGTGACACCGCGTCGATCCGCTTGTAGTCCTCTTCCGTCAATTGAACGTCCACCGCACCGAGATTGTCGATGAGCTGATCCATCGTGCGCGGTCCGATGATGGGGCTGGTGATGCCCGGCTGATTCATGCACCAGGCCAACGCGAGTTGGCCGACGGAGCAGCCTTTTTCGTCTGCCATCTCGCGTAGCAGATCGACGATGTTATGCGCCGCTTCGTTGTCGAGCATCTCTTGTGCGCGGAAGTTGCGGTCGGGGCCGGGGGCGTAGCGTCCCTCGGCGGGTTCCTTGCCTCGCTCATACTTGCCGGTAAGGAAGCCACCCGCCAGCGGGGACCAGGGGATCAGCGCCAGACCATAGGTCTGTGCCATCGGGACCAGTTCCCGTTCGATCCGCCGATCCAGCAGATTGTACGGCGGTTGTTCCGTCACGAAACGATTGAGTTTGTATTGATCCGCGACCCACAGCGACTCGACGACCTGCCACGCGGCGAACGTGCTGCAACCGATGTAGCGAACCTTGCCGGCCCGGACCAGATCGTCCAAGGCTCGGAGCGTTTCGTCGATCGGGCAATCCGGGTGCGGTCGGTGGATCTGGTAGAGATCGATCCAGTCGGTTTTGAGGCGCTTCAGGGAGGCGTGACACTGCTCGATGATCTGCCGGCGTGAGTTGCCCCACCGGTTCGGGTCGAGCGGTTCGTCTTTGTGCATTCGGCCGTGACACTTGGTCGCCAGCACGATGTAGTCACGCTTGCCGTTACGTTTCAGGGCTTTACCCACCGCTTTTTCGCTTTTGCCGAGGTTGTAGACGTTGGCGGTGTCGAGGAAATTGATGCCCGCGTCGAGGGCACGGTCGATGATGTCGGCACTGTCCTCTGGGCTGGTTTTACCGCCGAAGGTCATGCAGCCGAGGCACAGGGGGCTGACACGGATGCCGGTTCGGCCGAGGTAGCGGTATTCCATCGTGGTTCTCCCGGTCTTCAAAGGGTGGGATTTTGAACGGTTCCATCATACAAACAACCGCCACGATTGCCTTACGGCGACCGTGGCGGCTAGTGGTGCTGAATGCACGAGCAATGGATTGGGGTATCAGCCGGTCAGGCCTTCAAACAACGGCGTGGAGAGATACCGTTCACCGAAGCTGGCGGCCACGGTCACGATTGTCTTGCCCTTGTTCTCGGGTTGAGCGGCGACCCGGCAGGCGGCACAGATGTTCCCGCCGGAGCTGATCCCGCAGAAGATGCCTTCTTCCTTGGCGGCCTTGCGGGCCCATTCGAAGGCTTCGTCGTTGGTGACGGTGACGGCGTCAGTGACCACCGACAGGTCGCAGTTCTTCGGCACAAAACCGGCCCCGATGCCCTGAATCTTGTGCGGGCCGGGCTTGACCGGTTCGCCATTGATCGTCTGGGTGATCACCGGCGAGTCGGCCGGTTCAACCGCAATCGCTTTGAAGTCGGGATTACGTTCTTTGAAGTACCGTGTGACGCCGGTGATCGTGCCGCCGGTGCCCACGCCGGTGACGATCATGTCAACCTTGCCGTCGGTGTCGTTCCAGATCTCCGCGCCGGTGGTGTCGTAGTGAACCTGCGGATTGGCGGGGTTCTCGAACTGCTGCGGCATCCAGGCGTTGTTGGTGGTCCCGACCAGCTCGGCGGCCTTGGCGATGGCGCCCTTCATGCCTTCGGCGGCCGGGGTGAGCACGAGGTTGGCACCCAGGGCGCGAAGCAGCGCCCGTCGCTCCAGACTCATCGAGTCGGGCATGGTCAACGTGAGTTTGTATCCCTTGGCGGCGCAAACGAACGCCAGTGCGATCCCGGTATTGCCGCTGGTCGGCTCGATGATGTGCGTGTCCGGCCCGATGATGCCGTCACGCTCGGCGGCCTCGATCATCGCCCGGCCGATACGGTCCTTCACGCTGGCCATCGGGTTGAAGAACTCGAGCTTGACCAGCACGGTCGCGCTGTCCGGGGCGATCTTGCGGAGCTTGACCAGCGGCGTGTTATAGACCGTTTCGATGATGTTGCCGTAGGTTTTACCGTGCAGCAGGCTTATATTCTGATCGGTGGTGGTGGACATGAGAAGGCTCCTTGATCGAGATTGTCCGATGCTTGGTGTGAAACCATTTACATGGTAGGACACTCAAGTTTACGCGCTACCGAACGCGGTCACAAGGTTTTGTATCGCTTGAGCGATCGGCTGACAAGAGACGTATGTGTCCGACTTAGAGGCGGTTGCCTGCCGTCCTCCTCTTCCTACAATGCAGCCGCTGTTTGAATTGACCAAAGTTATACAACACTCCGTACAGGGCCGATGGCCGGGAAGGGAATACGACGATGACCGAACGAGCTGCTGCGATCACTCTCAAGGGCAATCCCGTCACCTTGGTGGGGCCGGAACTGAAGGTCGGCGACACCGCGCCGGATTTCAAACTCAAAGCGGTGGACATGTCCGACAAGACCTTGGCGGATTTTGCCGGCAAGGCGAAGGTCATCCTCACCGTGCCTTCTCTGGATACGCCGGTGTGTGACGTCGAAACGCGTCGGTTCAACGAGGAGGCTCAGAAGCTCGGTGATGGGGTGGTGGTGCTGGTCGTCAGCGTGGATCTTCCTATGGCGCAGAAGCGCTGGTGTGGCGCCGCCGGCGTGGAAAACGTCGTGTGCCTGTCGGACTATCTCGATCACAGCTTCGGCATTGCCTACGGCGTGCGCATCAAAGAGATCGGCCTGCTCGCCCGGCAGGTGATGGTGGTCGACAAGGACAACGTGATCCGGTACGTCGAGCTGGTCCCCGAGGTTGCGCAGGAACCGGACTACGACGCCGCGCTGGCAGCAGTCAAGGAGCTGCTGTAAGTGCGTCATACGATCCGGTTTGATGGCAGGCTAATCAGCGACGAACACCGAAAAGTCGATTGGTCGTTTACACGTTGAAGTGTTTTCGGTACACGTTCCACGTGGTCTCGATAATCGTCTTGAGGTCGCTGTGTTGCGCTTCCCAGCCGAGCAGTTTCTTGATCTTGTCCGAGGAGGCATACAACGCAGACGGGTCGCCCGGCCGGCGATCAGTAAAGTCGGCCGGGATCGGCTTGCCGGTGACCTTGCGTGTCAGGTCGAGGATTTCAAGCACGCTCGTTCCATTGGCGGTACCCAGGTTGTAGATCTGGCTTTCGTCATGCTCGATCATGTATTCGAGTGACTTGACGTGGGCGGTCGCCAGGTCGTTGACGTGGATGAAATCCCGGATGCACGAGCCGTCTCGGGTGTCGTAGTCGGTCCCGAAGATCTGGGCTTTCTCACGTTTGCCGACCGCCACCTCCATCAGGACGGGGATCAGATTGGTGGTGATGCGTTCGATCCCGGTGACTCGGCCTTTCACGTCGTACCCGGAGGCATTGAAGTAGCGCAGGGACGCGTATCGGATGTTCTTGAGCCGGTCGTACCAGTACATGAGCCGTTCGATTTCCAGCTTGGTAAAACCGTAGAAGCTTTCCGGGTTGGTCGGGTGATCTTCGTCGAGGGGCAGGTACTTCGGCTCCCCGAAGACGCTGGCACTGGATGAAAAGACGATGTGCTTGACGCCGTGCTTGAGCATGGCATTGAGCACGTTGATGGTGCCGGAGATATTGTTGACCGCGAACTGGTCGGGGTGTTCCATGGAAACGGCGACGTGTTTGTAGGCCGCCAGATGGATGACGCCGTCAAACCCTTCGCCCTCCATCGCCGATTCGATCTGATCCGCCATGCGTATGTCGCCGGGGATGAACCTTTCATCGGGGAAGATGTTTTCTTCCACGCCGGAGGACATATCATCGAAGACGGTGACTTCGTGTCCCTGGTCCAGAAACTCTCGCGCGACGTGCGAACCGATATAGCCGGCTCCTCCGATCACCAGAACTTTCATGTGGGTTGGCTCACTTTCGATCTTGGGCTAGGGGGTGGTTTATGTACACGGCCCGGTCAATCCCGAGTAACGCGTCCTTTGGAGTCTATACGGTATTGGCCGGGTTGATCAAACTCGTAAACAGCGGGTTTATGCGTGATGCGCCGGTACCCACGGATGCGTAGATAAGCGGGCGTGTCGGGGTCTTGCAGTGCATTGTCAGGCAACGGCTCGAACGTATACCCCGGCTCGTTCAGTGTTAGCCCGTCGACGGCGACGTGGGCTCCGTCACAAGCGCGGATGACCAGGGCGCTGGTACCTGACAGATTGATATTCCTGAGTGTGATATCTCGACCCTCGATAACCAGTGAGGCGTGAGGGCTGAGTTGACCGCCTTCAATATTATGTCGAGTATCGGTCAATACCAATGAGAACAGGGGAGACATGACAACCCGTGCGCCATCTAGGAACGGGATGTCATGAAATGTCGTCTTTTTCTCACTGCCGACATCCACGCCGGCCAGTTTGAGGCGGATACGTTGAGACTGGTAGTAGGCAGATTCCGCTGCCGTGGCGGAATAGCTGGGTTGCCCGGCGCGGGCTTTGGCCTGTGCCGACGGGAGGCTGTTCTTCAAGGCCGCTAACGCCCAGTCACGATTGAATAACGTCACACCGATTGGGGTGCCGGGCGGGTAGGAACCGGCCAGGTCCTGCATCAGGGTCTCGACACGAGTCGGTGTGAGAAACGTTTCCTTGGATTCGTCGGCATACTTGGGATTGATGAATTCAGCAACCAATCCGCCGGTTCTTTCCAGAACTTGGATATATGGGGCCAGTTCAACCACCAGCAGATTGATGTTCCCGGGGTAGGGCGAGAACCCGGTGTCGTCCGGCTGATCCCCAGCCATGCCTTTGGCTTTGAAGAAAGCCTCTAATTGGTTGTATTCAATGTTGACCGTTCGTTCGCCCTCATCCGAGATTAGCTTGACCACCGCCCCGATCGGTTCGCGGGGGACACGTGGGACGCAGACGAAGTTAAACGCGTATCCATGTTCCGCCGAAACACCGACAGCCGGCAAGATCAGGTTTGTGACTTGGGCGTTGGTGTCTTGCAGGAAGACCAAGTGAGTCTTGCCCAGGTCTTTGAGCATTTTGGCGTAGCCGCGCGTATGAAGCTGTTGGTGGACGTCTCCATGTCCACCGGGCTTGAGGATTAACTGGTACGGTCCTTGAGTGGCAAGCGTCGCGTTCTTATCGCTGACAGCAGGAACAAGTGTCTGTTCAAACAGGTGTACATGGTCGCGGTCGAGGCCGAAGTAGCTGTTTTCCTCAAGATAGGCCTTTAGACGTGCGTTCGTTCCATCCGAGGTCATGATCAGGAACGGCACGCGGAGGTCCGGCCTGTTGAGTCGTTCGGCCGTTCGCTGTTGCAACGCCAGAATAAACTGGCAATAGAGCTGCATATATGTGGTATAAGACGTGATTTCAAACGGGATCTCCATTTTGATCCCACCGTAGCCGAGGCGTTCGCCAAGACCGCCTGCGACAAGGACAAATGCAAGACGGTCGCCCAGCTCAAGGCCTTGCATTTCTTTGTGTTCATACGCTGTGTCGAGCTGGGTCAGGTCGTTAACGGGTGGGTGCTCGATCAACACATTGTCATACGGCGAATCGTTCTGGTGATTTAACAGTTGCCTGGCACGATCGAGATATCCCTTCAAACCTCCGATCAATCGATCGTTCAGGTCTGCGACCTGATCGAGGAAAGCGCGTTTCTCTTCGTCGCGATGTCCGGGCGGGTCCCACGCTTCGAATAATGCATGCTGTTGGCAATCGAGTAGGCATTGCATGGCGGCGGCCTGTCGGTCATTGATCGAATCAGGCGGCAACCACTTGGAAGCGAGCGAGTGGATCGTCGTGCTGTTCATGAGGCAATCGATCGTTATTAGAGTAGGGGGGTGTAGTGTGAACATGTTAATTCGGTGGGCTGAATTTTCAATGACGCAAAAACGATCAGAAATGACAACATGGTGATTGGTTAATACAGGTGTCGGTGTCGGCCTCGCCTTTATCTGCTGCTTTCGTCTTGTTGAATCACTTTATATTGTCATAATGACGATTCGCTTTGACCCCACAACGAGGAATAACCATGTCTGGAGAAGCTGTTCTTGATCGGGATCGTATGCATGAAGCTTTTCGAGAGTTGTATGGACACGAGGCGACAGTCTGGGGCCGTGCGCCGGGTCGGGTCGACCTGATGGGGAGCCACACGGATTACAACGAGGGGGATGTACTGACATTGACGATTGATCGGGAGACCTGGGTGGCTGCTCGGCCGACTGATCACAACGTCATCCGTGTCAAGTCGTTAAATCTTGATGGGCAACACACCATCGTGCTTTCGGAGTTGGCTTCCGCGAAGCATGAGGGATGGCCTGTTTATGTCCAAGGGGTTGCCGCGGTCCTGCAGGATGCGGGGTACCCGATCCGCGGATGTGACATGCTGGTTCACGGGACGGTTCCGATCGGGAGCGGGCTGAGTTCTTCTGCATCACTTGAAGCCGCGTTGGCGGTTGTGTTCGAACAGATCGGCGGTTTTCAGTTGGATAAATTGCAGATGGCCAAGCTCTGTCAGAAGGCGGAAAACAAGGTGGTCGGGGTGCAGTGTGGCATTCTGGATCAATACAGCTCGATCCTGGGGGAAAAGAGCAAAGCGCTTTGGCTGAACTGTCGTGAAACCACACACCGTTACGCGGACTTCCCGAAGGGGCTGCGTAACGTGATCTGTAATACCTGTGCGCCCCGACAACTCTCCGGTTCGGAATACGGCACCCGTCGGGCTCATTGCGAAGAGGCGGCCGCGGCGTTTTCACGGATTGATTCATCGATCAGGACATTGCGTGATGTTTCGCAGGCGTTCCTGGAAGAGCACATCAGCATTCTGCCCGAGGTGGTCGCCAAGCGGGCAAGATTTATTGTGGAAGAGCATCAACGAGTCGCCCAGTTGGCAGACGCTTTGTCTCGAGATGATCGTTCAGCCATCGCAGCGATCACGGCTGCGTCGTATGAAGGTGCAAAACACCTGTTCGAGATCACCGTGCCTGCGATGGACGCGATGATCGAGGCTATGCGGAATGGACCGGGTGTTGTTGGCGCAAGGCAGGCGGGGGCCGGGTTCGGCGGGTGCATGGTTGCGTTCGTGGAAGCCGATGGCGTGGACGCTTTCGCCGAGTCGGTGGCGCGGCAGTACGAGTCCACAGCCGGGATCAGGCCGGAGATCTACCCGACCCACACCGCCCCCGGTGCAAGTCCGATGTAAGGCACGACTTAAGTGTGCGGGGTGCCTCAGAAAATGCTAGCCGCTTCCGGCGGCAAGCGTGTCTCATTGCTATCAATGAATTGATCAAAAAATACATGTCATTATGTCTTAAATGCCCAGTAAATGCCATTCTCAACATAATATTGCGCAATTAGAATCATATATTGATCCAATAGCGGTAGAAATGATACTAATCGTGTATTACGCTATTGGTGCCAAGGCAAGGGCTATTTCTCTCGCGACTGGTCCGCCGGAGTGGTGTCAGGCGGCCAGATGAAAGGGTGG
>CAZJCN010000007.1:25506-28519 GCA_964544195.1 uncultured Phycisphaeraceae bacterium
TTTCTCTCGCGACTGGTCCGCCGGAGTGGTGTCAGGCGGCCAGATGAAAGGGTGGTCATGAATCAACAGGCATCGGACTTAACGTGGATCAAGCTCGACGGATACTTTTCCGTGGAAGCGCACGATGGCCCGACCTGGCTCGGGATCGGTGACGGTCGGATTCAGGCCATTCAGCAGGACGCCCCTGATGCGGGGGAGCATCTCGATGCGCCCGAGGGATGTGTTGCTGTGCCGCTGCTGGCGGATACGCATGTGCATTATTACATGGAACCGTACCCACTCGAACCGGATCGTCGTGACAAGCCGGGTAGTCAGCCGTTCGAGATCGAGGTCGAGCAGGCCATGGACCGTGTGCGGAAGGCGTTGCGCCACGGCATGGGGTGTCTGCGTGATATGGGTGACCCACATGGGATCAACCTCGAAGTGCGCAAGCGTTTCAAGGAGTCGCGCGAACCGGCACCCGAGCTGGTCGTTCCGGGGCCCGCGATCCATCGGCCGGGGAAGTACGGCCGGTACCTCGGTGTTGTCAAGGAAACCATCGACGATATCAAGCGTTTCATTGATGAATTGGTTGCCGAACGGGGGGTGGATTACATCAAGATCGTTGCCACCGGCATTGTTAATTTCGCAGAAAAGCGAGTCCGTCAATCGCCGCAATACACGGTCGCGGAACTGGAAGACGTTGTCCGACATGCTCACGCGCACGGCAAAAAGGTGGCGGTACACTGCAGCGGGACGGACGGGCTGGACATCTGTATCGACGCTGGCGTTGATTTTATCGAACACGCATACTTCATCACTCCTGAACAGATCGAACGCCTTGCCGGGCGACACCTGATCTGGACACCCACTTTTGTGCCGGTTTACGTTCAGGGGACGTACGACGCCTGCGGTTGGCCCGAAGAGACAAAGCAAAGCATCAAGGAAATCATCAGCGAACACGCGGCTTCGGTGGCCAAGGGGCGGTCGGCCGGCGTGATGTTTATGGCGGGAACCGATGCCGGATGCCCCGGCGTGGACATGGCGACCGGTATCCGACAGGAGTTGAAATGCATGGTTCTGGCGGGTTTCTCGGCTGCGGAGCTGCTTCGGATGGCTACGGTGACCAACGCGCAGTTGTGCGGAGCGCGGACCTATACCGGGCGTTTGGAAGTGGGGCAGCCGGCGTCATTCGGGCTTTACCGTCGGGCGCCTTGGCGAGACATCCAGGCTCTGGATGATTTGTATTCGGTTTTCGTCAACGGTGAACAATTCGTTCAGGACTCACATAGTCATGAAAACACCCGCGCGATGACTCAACATTAAGGAAAAGGCAAGATGGTCGATTACACCGTGATGAATCAGTACCTCTACGAGGGCAAAGCCGCTCAGGTCAAGGAAATGACACAACAGGCACTCGACGAGGGGGCTACCCCTGAAGAAGTGCTTGAAGAAGGCCTGATCGCCGGCATGAGCGTGGTCGGGGAGGACTTCAAGCACAACAGGCTCTATGTGCCGCAGGTGCTTGTCGCCGCCCGCGCAATGAAGGCCGGGATGGCGATCCTCAAGCCTTTGCTCGCGGCCAGTGATAAGAGCGAACCGACCGGTGTGCTTCTGATGGGCACTGTGAAAGGCGACCTCCACGACATCGGAAAGAATCTGGTCTGCATGATGGCAGAGGGGGCCGGTTACAAGGTAATCGATATCGGCGTCGATCAGAAGATCGAGGACTTCATGAAGGCGGCACGCGAACACCAGGTGGATATCGTCGGCATGAGCGCGCTGCTGACAACCACGATGCCTTACATGAAAGTGGTGATCGACGGATTCGCACAAGAGGATGACCTCAAGGATATCAAGCTGTGTGTCGGTGGCGCTCCCGTCAGCGAGATGTTTGCCGAGGAGATCGGTGCTGACGGATACGGGGCCGACGCATCATCTGCGGTCGAACTGTTCGAATCGATGATGCAGGCCCGCAAGGCGTCTTGACTTTAACACAGGTTGAGTAACCCCCTATACATAGAGAACACGAATTTATGCCTACACCTAAAGAAATCATGCATCAGGCCATGGCCCAGCAGAAGCCGGACACCATCCCGGTGATGTGCCAGTTGGCCAACGGCCACACGATCATCAACACCGGCGTACATCCCATCGATTACTTCCTCGATAACGAGGTCTGGGCGGATTGCCTGCTGAAGATGCGGGAGCTTTATGATTTCGACGGCATCCTGTGTCACAAGCCCGGCCGGGTCAAGGACCTGATGGACCTGGTTGACCGGGTGGACCGAGACGCCGAGACGCCTACGCTCTACCTGAAAGATGGTGCACGGATCGAGTGTACGCGAGATGATGACGCGTATTACAAGAAGCCGGACGATTTCCAGATGCCCACGCTCGATGAGCTGGACCTGGATGATCCGTTGGGATGGGCGCCCGAATCGTACAAGGCTTTTCAGGCCAGCAAAGCCACCTTTGACTATCGGACGCCGGAAGAGATTCCCGATCACGTGTTCGGGATGATCGATCGCGTCATCGAAAAGGCGGGCGATACCTATTCCGTGCATGGCGAAGTCCGTGCTCCACTCGACCACTTCCTGAACATCCTCGGTATGGAAGACGGCATGATGGCGCTGCTGGATAATCCCGAGCGCAGCGCCGAATTAATGGCGGTTCTGACCAAGTGGTCGGTCTCGCTGGCTGTGGCGCAGGTCCGTCGAGGGGCCCATGCCATCAAGATCAGCAGCCCGTTCGCTGGGATGGGCTTTATCCCGCCGGAGATGTACGAAGAACTGGTTCTCCCGTTTGAAAGCCAGATCGCCAAGGCGGTCAAGGACGAGGGAGCCTTTGTTTATACCCATACCTGCGGTGCGATCGGAGACCGCCTTGACTTGCTGGTCCGTTGCGGAGTGTCCGGCATCGAGTGTCTGGACCCGCCGCCGTTGGGGAACGTCGATCTGGCCGAAGCGGTCGAACAGCTCAACGGCAAGATTTTCATCAAGGGCAACGTCGATCCCGTCAATACGCTTTTGCG
>CAZJCN010000008.1:0-27838 GCA_964544195.1 uncultured Phycisphaeraceae bacterium
TCGTCTTCGAGGTCGAGCCCGGCGGTGTCGAGCGAACCCCCGAGCAGTTCGCGCGCGCGTTGCAGGGCCATCTTGGCGCTGCCGAAGATGCCGAAGCCGGTTTCGAAGACGTTGTGACGGCCGATGGTATCGACGAGGCCGAAGGCTTCGAGTTTTTCTTTTAGCTCGGGCTTGAGCCCGCAGAGGATGACGTATCGGTTCTGCGCGTTCATCTGTCGTGCGAACTGGTCGAACACGCCGAGCACGGTGGTGTCGATGTAGTGGGTCCGTTTGAGCCGAAGGATGACGACTCTTGGCCCGTCTCGCAGCAGCGTGGTGAACCGATCCTGAAGCTCGTCGGCGACGCCGAAGAACAGGTCGCCTTCGAGTTGGAGGAAGACGACGGGTTGGTCGCCGTGTCTGTCTTTGACAGGTCTTTCGATGAACGGCCCGCCGGAGGGGTGGATGACCTCGGCCATGTGAAGCCGGCTGGCCCGTCGCATGTAGAGTGCGATGTTCAGGAAGATGCCGATGTAGATCGCATACGCCAATGGCAGAAACAGAGCGGACGCAAAGGTGATCATGCACACGGCGGCGTCGGACTTACTGGTGCGTGCGATCTGGATGATCCGCCGGTAGTCGATCAACTGGTAGGCCAGCACCATCAGGATCGCGGCGAGGCTCGCCAGCGGGACGAATCGTGCCAGGTCGGAACAGAGCATGAGGATGACCGCGACGAACAGGGCGTTGAACACGCCGGCAAACCGTGTTCGTCCCCCGGCCATGTAATTAAGCGCGGTCCGGGTGAAGCTGCTGGAACCGGCGAAACACTGGAAAAAAGCGCTGAGGGTGTTGGCGAGGCCTTGCGCGAAAAACTCACGATTGGCGTGGATGCGGGCACCGGTATGGATGGCAATGGATTTACCGAT
The DNA here is from genome assembly GCA_964544195.1 of uncultured Phycisphaeraceae bacterium. Taxonomy (GTDB): domain Bacteria; phylum Planctomycetota; class Phycisphaerae; order Phycisphaerales; family Phycisphaeraceae; genus CAZJCN01. Next base: position 909 of record CAZJCN010000008.1, read on the forward strand.
GCCGATGGTTTCGATCATCCCGAGCAGGGCGAGTGCCGCGGCACCACTAAAAAGGATCTCCACCTGGTGCCAGGACAGGGTCGGCCAGGTCGGTGCGGGCAGGAACGCAGGCAACGGTCCCACCAGCGTAAGGTCATGGTCACCCCATCCCATCAGGTACACCGTCAACGATGCGCCGATCACCGCGATCAACGGCGCGGGCAGCATCTGCGACCAGGCCCGGATCAGCAGGATGACGATCAGTGAGCCGAGGCTGATGACCAGCGCCGGCGTGCTGATATCGCCGAGGTGAGGCAGCAGCCGTTGGGCGATCCCGATCAGCCCCGGGTAATCACCAGCCGAGCGTGTTGTTTCGATCCCGAGGAACGCCGCGAGCTGGCCCAGTCCGATCAGCACGCCCACCCCGGCCGCGAAGCCGATGATGACCGACTGCGAGACATACTTGACCAGGTCGCCGACACGCGCCACCGCCATGACCAGTTGGATGATGCCCTTGAGCAGGGTCAACCCGACGACAAGCTGCAGGTACAGCTGCGCGTCGCCGGGCGCGACGATACGGGAGACGGTGGCGGAGATCAGCAGCGACTGCGTATTGGTCGGCCCGCAGGTCAGGTGATCGTTGGAGGTCAGCAAGGCACAGATCAGGCTCTGCACGATGGCGGTAAAGATGCCGTACTGTGGCGGGACGCCGGCGATGATCGCGTAGGCCATGGACTGCGGCACGGCGACGACGGCGACGGTCAGCCCCGCGACCAGGTCCCCACGCAGCTTGCTTCGATCGTACTCACGCGCCGCCTGCACGGCCGGGGCGAACGGCAGGGCCAGCCATTGCGTGAGGCTGCGCTTGGGAGGGGAAGCGGGTGAGTCTTGGGGATGACGCATCGTTTCGGTCGGGCGTGGTGTTCGCCGTCGGTATTCGGGTTGTCTGCAGGATCGGCCGGCTGTCCGTGCGCGGCTCTGAATATCGGAGGATAGCGAAAACCGACCGGTCGTGTCACGTCGGTGAGGAGAAGAGGTCGTAGAAATAACCGCTCCGGATGAATCCGACATCGTGATTGCTGTCGATCTGGCACATTACCCACTGACCCGAAGGAAAGTCGGCAGTGTGGGAAGAACACGCGACTATGAATCAGGGGTCTTCGTCGTCTTCCGGGAACGTTGCGTAGGGCCAAGTCAGAAAGTTTTGCTCCAAGTTTTCCAGTTCGTCTTCCGAGTATCGCAACGGCGAGATGACTTCCAGATACTCGGTGTGCCCGTCGACGAACAGGATGTTGGCGTGGAGTTGGGGGCTGTGCCACTCGGCTTCATAGACCGGACCGGCGGGACCGCCGGTGGTGGAATAGAACCAGACGGCATCTCCAAGCATCAGGAGTGAGGATGTGTCTACCTCGATGTCGGACAGGGCGACGCCGTAGGGCTTACGATATGCCAGCCACTTCGGGTCGTTGGTGCCGAACAACTGAGCCAGCCAACGGTTGAGCCGATAGCTGTTGGCCGCAGTGGATGGTTCCGTACCGAATCCCCCCGGCAACTCGTAGGCCCAAAAAGGCTGCTTGGACAGCGGTGCGTCCGGCCAAGCGATGTGGCGCATGCCGACGTCACTGGGGCAGTGATAGGCTTCGGGGACGGGTAGGTAGGGATAAAGTGGACGGACGCTGTCCGGGTTGAGCGGATCGAACCCTCCATATGCCACGTCGTAAGCGAATCCGGAACCAACGCCATAGGGAAAGCGGTCCTGATGATCCACAAAATAAGCGCCCCATGCGACGGCCTGTTGTTGGGTGTTGGCGGCGCACTTGATGCGTTTGGATGTGTTGGTGGCCTGCGCCAGCGCGGGCAGGAGGATGCCGACGAGCAGGGCGATGATGCCGATGACGACCAGCAGCTCGATCAGGGTGAATCCACAGGCGTGGGGCGTGAGGCATCGCCCAAGTGTTGCACGACGGTTGGTCGGCCTGACGGTATCAAGCGAGGAATAGAACAATGCGGGCATCCTGCTTATCCATAACCGGGCCTTGAAACAGGCCTGACTTGAGCATGGCGCGGGGGTCTTTATATCCGCTTGGCCACCGCTTTGATCATTGTATGCTGCGATCGGGATTCATCAAGAAAATCGGCTGGAAAAGGCGTGTAAATAAACTTAGGATAATGCTTTAGGCAATAAAATCCCGATCCTCGTATTTTTGCTTAGAGGTACGCCATGTATCACGCCGATGACACCCGTTACGACACCATGACCTACCGCCGATGCGGTCAGAGCGGCTTGCTGCTCCCGGCCATTTCACTGGGCCTGTGGCATAACTTCGGCGGTGTGGACCCGATGGACGAAGCGCGGGCGATGATCCACCGGGCGTTCGATCTGGGGATCACGCATTTCGACCTGGCGAACAACTACGGCCCGCCGCCGGGATCGGCGGAAGAAAACTTCGGCCGGATCCTGCGGGAAGGCATCGGCCGATACCGCGACGAGATGATCATCTCGACCAAGGCCGGCTACCGGATGTGGCCCGGGCCCTACGGCGAGTGGGGTTCACGCAAGTACCTGATCGCCAGCCTCGACCAGAGCCTGAAGCGCATGGGACTGGACTACGTGGATATCTTCTACAGCCATCGTCCGGATCCCGACACCCCGATCGAGGAAACCATGGGGGCGTTGGACAGCATCGTGCGAGCCGGCAAAGCGCTGTATGTCGGGATCTCCTCCTATAACCCCGTGCAGACGAGGCGGGCGGTCGAAGTGTTGAACCAGCTCGGAACGCCGTGCCTGATCCATCAGCCCAGTTACAGCATGTTCGACCGTTGGATCGAAGACGGCCTGACGGATGTGCTGGAAGACGAAGGCGTCGGATGCATCGTGTTCTGCCCGCTGGCGCAGGGGCTGCTGACCAATAAGTACCTCGACGGCATCCCGAGTGATTCCCGCGCCGCCAAGCCGCACGGCTTCCTCAAGCAGGACCATATCACGCCCGACAAGCTCGCCAAGGTAAAAGCGCTGAACGCGATCGCGCAGGAGCGGGGGCAGTCATTGGCGCAGATGGCGTTGGCGTGGGTGCTGCGTCTGCCGGTGGTGACGTCAGCGCTGATCGGCGCCAGCCGGGTATCGCAGATTGAGGACTGTGTCGGGGCGTTGTCGAAGCTCGACTTCAGTCAGTCAGAACTGGACCGGATCGAGCAGGTCCTGCAAGGCTGAGTTTCTTGATCGAAATACTGATTAGATCGGGATGGATCAGCCACCGATCTGGGTCATCACGGTTACGCCTTTGGCCGGGTGTTCCGGGGCTTTGTCGGCCAGCGCGTCTGTCAGGATCGCATCGAAACGGTCCGGATCAAAGTTTGGGCGAACGGCGGGGAGGATCGAACCGCGGGAGATGTCCATCAGGCACGGGTAGATCTTGCCCTGGGATGTCAGCCGCAAACGATCGCAGGCGTGGCAGAAGTTACAGCTCATCGGGGTGATGAAGCCGATGTCCACGGTCGAGCCGTCGTACAGGACAGCGTCGAAGACCTTGGCGGAGTCGGAGCCTTGCGGCCGGTCGCGCCAGTCGCAGACAACGTCGGATAAGCGCTGCTGCATCTCGTTGGCTGAGACGTAACGTTCGTGCCACTGTGACGCCAACGGCCCCATCGGCATCAGCTCGATGAAGCGGATACAGGCCTGATGCTCCGCAGCGAATCGGACCAGTTCCGGCAATTGATCATGATTGCTGTCACGCAACACGACGGTGTTGATCTTGATGGGAGTCAGGCCGGCCTGTTTCGCCGCTTCGATGCCGCGCAGGACCAGATTCAAGCCATCGATTCCGGTGATGGAGGCGAACTTTTCCGGATCGAGGGAGTCCAGGCTGACGTTGACACGCTTGAGTCCGGCGTCGGCGTAGGCCTGTGCCATGCGGTGCAACGTTAGCCCGTTGGTGGTCATGGCAAGATCGCGCAGGCCGGGGATCGGTGCCAGTCGCCGGATGATCTCGAGCAGGTCCGGCCGGGCGGTGGGGTCGCCACCGGTCAGACGCACTTTGTGAACCCCGTGGCGGGCGACCAGGTGACGAACGACTGTTTCAAGTTCCTCGGGTGTGAGTTGCTCCGCACCGCAGCGGTTGGTCAGCCATTCGGGCCGACAATAGGAGCAACGCATCTGACACGCCGAGGTCAGCGACAGCCGAAGGTAGGCGATCTGTCGTCGGTAGGCATCAAACATGGATCGGCCTCAAGCGTCGGTGGTCGCTTTGCGGGTCTGATCCACGGTCGGGCCTGACGGGGAGGGTAAACCTCGCAGCCCCTTTCGGAACTCAAGGATGGTCAGTCCGACACCTTTGGCCGCACCGGGCAGGCGACGATAGAACAGCAGAACAACCAGCAACAGCAGGACGCCCGTCTCCAGCCAGCCGGGTAATCCGAAAAAAGCCAACACCGCCATGATTTGCTCCTTGTTTCCCGCCCACAGAAGCCGGCCGGGTGGTTGTTACCCTGATCGCATGGTCAATACTCAAATATCAGGTTCAGTTTAATCGTATAGCTGGCCTTGCCGTGATCCATCGGCTGTGAGACCCAGCTTTCCACCGCAAGATTGTTTTCGAGGAAGTAGATCGCGCCGATGCTGCCGAGCCATTGCGATTCGTCCTGGATCTGGATCGCGTCGGCCCGGAGCATCAGGTCGCGGTCGAGAAACGTCACGGTTTTATCAAGCCCCACGAAGCCGGCGTTGTTGTTCTGTTGCCAGCCGTAGCCGGCGTGACCGCGGAACCCGCCGAAATCGTGTGTCATGACGACGAACTTGAACGGTTGGCCGACCTTATCGCGATCTTCGGAAGTGACCGCCAGGTTCGTTGCCCCGATGCCCACTTTGGGCAGGTTCTCCCAAGGCTGGACGGCATACTTGACCTGAAAGACCGCGACGTTCGGCTCGTGATCGCCCAGTCGGGTGTCGAGTCCCCATTCGAAGCGGTGTTCGTCGACGTGCCAGCCGGTCTTAAACCCGGCGAACCAGTCGTCGGGCGCGTCTTCGGCCAGCGTGACGAAGCCTTGGAACACCAGCTCCCGGTGACCCGGGGTGTCCGCCGTGGGGATGTTGTTCAACCCCGTCGACGTCGCCCGGGCCACCGCCGGGAACATGATGGATACCAGACACAAGTGCTTGATCCATTTACTCATCAGAACACACCGTTCCTTTCGGCCCTTATGCCGGTACCAGGTTCACATGCGTGTCATAGAAGCTGGCACTGGCTCCGACAGGATCCGTCAGGCAGACGTCTTTGAGGACCGGATCGGTTGTCATGACGGCGTTGGGACAGAGCCCTTTGCCGCGACGCGGATCACCCGCAATATGTTGCCCATCGACTCGAATATCCCGTGCGCCGTACGCCCAATGGCCGTAATGCCAAGAGACGGCGACGACACCGGGGCGGATCCCTTGGCAGATATGTACCTGACCGAAGATCTCCTTGTGCAGGCCGTGTCCCAGTTCCCAAGTACCCTTGGGGTTGGACGCAGAACTGACTCTAACGTGCTGGCCCGGTCGGATTCCCAATTCTTCGGCTGTGCGTTGATTGATCAAAACTTTGTTCGCCGGTTGAAGCGAGATATTGGACCAGTAATTACCGGGTGTACGTGATTGGCCACCGAACGGTTCTTTGTAAGTGATCAACGCCAGAGGGTATTGACCGTTCCGGTCCAAGGGCTTACCGCTGGCGTCGAACTGTCCGGCGTAAACCGGGTATCCAACAAATGGTTTTCCGGTCAGACTGTTGTTGTGAGAAGCGACCTTGGGCATGAACATGTAGAACATTTTGCCGAGTTTCTTGTTCATGTAGTCGCCGTCGTAGGCTTTGCTGAATGGGGCAAATCGTCCTCCGCGGTTCAGCACATAGACGACCTTCTTCCAGAGTTCGGGTTTCACTGCAGCCTTCCATTTTTCTTCGTTGAAGACACTAGGGGGCAGGTGTCTTCTGGCTTTGCGGAAGATTGTGAGTTCTTCATCTGAGGCGTCGGGCACATTGTCGTCGGGCTTATCACCGGCGGCCATGTTGGCTATGAGTTTGAGATACCAGTCCTCTGGGCGGTTGAAGTCACCCATCTCCCCGAATCCATTTTTACCGAATCCGGGTAGATTCAGTTTCTTGGCTAGGGCGATCAGGAATGCCTCGAGTGAGATTGGCATAACCTCACCATCCACCGAGACCTCTTCAGTCAGTGGTACTCCGATCGGCTGTCTGACCTTGCTGGTCGTGGTGGGGATGTCGGGGGTGACGTGAGGGGTGCCCCATCGTTCCAGATAGGTCAGGTCCGGGATGATGTAATCGGCATACATGCTGGTTTCACCGATGACCACGTCGCAGGCGATGAAAAGCGGTATGCGATCAGGATCCATCAACATCTGGATCGTTTTGTCCCCAGCCGGGGTGGCGAAGGCCGGGGTTCCCTTATGCAGAAACAGGATCTGCCCCTTGTAGGGATAACCGGCCGCGAAGGAAGGGATGATCTCCTGGTAAACATTGCTGGACAGAGGATACCAAGGCCGCTTGGCGGGGTAGCCGTTCTTGCGGAACAGTGAAGAGTCTTCGTAGCGTGTTTTCTCACGTGTGATAGGAGGGCCGAACGTGGGGAAGCTGGACGGATGCATGGTCTTGAACGGGTAGGGTCCTCCGAGCTTGCTGCCGTCTTCATGCCAGTGACTACCGCCCTTGGACAGCCCACCTTTCCAATCCGGATTGCCTATTAGAAGGTTAAGCGTAATGACGGCACAGCCGGCATAAAATCCGTCGGTATGCTGGACCGGTCCGCGATACATTTCCACCGCGGCGCGTTTTCCGTGGCTGGTCAACTCGCGCGCGACCTGAGCCACTGTATCGTGTTCGATACCGGTCAATTCGGCGTATTGTTCAGGGGTTCGGCTGAACGCCTCGTCATAAATCAACTGGAAAGCGCTCTTGACCTTGATGCCGTTGATCTCAGCACTGACCAGCAAATCACCCTCGATCGGGTTGGTCGCATCGTCAGGGTTTAATGCTACGAATTTTCCATTTCGTGATACCACAACCTGGTCTGCCGAACCGATCCCCGCCTCCTCTGCGGTGAGGAGCTCTGTTGCGACGCCGTCAACAATCTTGACCAGATGAGTGGCGTTGGTCCAAGTGGGTTCACCATCGGCCACAGCGGCGGCCTTGTTGGCATTTGAGAGATATCTCGCATCGTAACGTTTGTTATCCAGTATCCATCGGATCATCCAGTAGGCCAAAGCACCATCCGCGCCGGGTTTAACCGGGAGCCACCAATCGGCTTTGGCCGCGTCGTTGCTGAGCCGAGGATCAACCACGGCCGTCTTCAGCCGCCCGGAGACCTTGCCGGTGGTGACCTTTTCCGCCATCGGGGTCAGCCCGAAGTTGGCGGTGAACGCCCCCGTGCCCCAGAAGATGACGAACTCGGCGTTGTGCAGGTCCGGCTTCATGTGGTGGGTCGCCCCGCCGGTCATTTCGTCGTAGGCGATGTGATGGCTCTGCTCGCAGATGGTCGTGTGATCGTAGGCGTTGCTGGAACCGAACCCGTTATGGGTAAACCACTTCATCAGTTCCTTACGGCCGTGCTCGATTCGTCCGGCACAGAACACGAAGCCGTTGTTTTTCGGTCCTAGGTCCGGGTGATCCGGGTCGATCAACTTATCGAGATGGTCGGCATGTTTGCTTTTAAACTGGTCGAGTGTCATATCGCCCTTGGCGAATTTGGCTGCGTCTTCCTTAAGCAGCTTAGCCAAGTCGCGATCCCTCAGGGCGCAGACTTCGTCAAAGCCGGGGTAGTATCTATCATCTCCAATGCTCTTGAAGAGTTGACCGCCTTTGGCTACTTCATCGATAAATTGACCGAACTCGATGGTCTGCCACTTGTTTTCGCCACGCTTGCCGGCCCGCTTCAGGACTTTGCGGATGCGGTACGGGTCGTAGTAAGTCTGTATTCCACTCTGTCCTTTCGGACAGAGTTTGCCGTCCGCGCGTGCTGCTCGCTTAAGATCGGTATTATAGGGCAGGTGTGGCAGATAGTTCTGAGGGCTATAGGGGTTGCCTGTCAGTTTAGCGAGAGTGCCGTCAAGGATTTTCCCCTTGATCTGACAGTCGACGTGACACTGCAGGCAGGTAGAGTAGATGACTTTCTCCGGGTCGGCCAGCGGGTAATGCCCAACTTCGGTGAGCTTTTCCGGTGCCCCACGACCGGCACAACCACTGAGGTTGGCGAGTGCGGCGCAGCCGCCCACGAATGCGGTGGATTGGATGAACTGGCGTCGGGTTGTTCCCTGGGCCTCAGGCCGATCGACAGAAACCGGTATCGGGGTATGTTCTATTGAGCGATTCACTTTTCTATCCTTCCGTTCAAGCGGTGATCGAGTCCTGGCTACGCAGAGGTAGCAGGTTCCAGCCGACGTAGATCAGGGCGATGGCCAGTGCGGAAACAAATGCGACGACCGACCACTCAAAAGCTGAAGGGACGTAATCGAACATCAGCCGGTGGTCTTGGTAAGCGTCGGCCAGCCCCCGCAGCGCGGGTGTGACCTGCCCCGGAATGACCAGATTGATGCGAACGGTCATAAAAGTCAGGACGATGAGTGTGCCAGCTATCCCGTAAGCACTGAGCGTAATAGGGCGTATCAGCAACAAGATGATCGGGATCAGCGAGCCCATCAGGATGTGCATCACCCAGAAAGCCCACCAATACTGGCCAAATAGAACCTCGTGGGCCAATTTACTTTCCGGGCCGATGCCGTACCACATAGGAGTTGAAAACTCGGCCCATTCCAGCAGCAGGTCGATGCCGATAAAAATGACGGCCAGCCAACCCAGCCATTTCAAGACGCTGACTTTGACATCATGATTAGGAATGATTTCAAACCAGCAGGTCATCATGAGCAGGAAGCCGATGCCGACGACTCCGTCGCCAACCATGAAGAGGATGGGGAAGAGACCTGTGTGCCAATAGGGACGCGCTGTTAGCGTGGCGAACAGGGCTCCCACACCCCCGGCAGCCATCGCAGCAATACACAGAGCGATCACCCCGATCATTGTCATGGTCTGGCGGCTGCTTCGGTGGCATGCGGCTATCCCCTGTTCGTCACCGGGGCATTTCCATCCGAAACTGAGAATACGTGCGAGGGCTCCCGTCGCGCCGCCCCGCTCGGCTCGTTTGGCCAGATCACAGCGCATCTCCAGCCAGAGCATGACCAGTAGCAGAATTATGTAAATGTTGTAGGCCCAGACCATCCATGCCATGACCGATGAAAAATCGGGCCGAACCAACATTTCCCAGGCACGCTCCATGTGTCCCAGATCGAACCAGATATTGAGAAGTCCGCAGCACAGAACGACAACAGCGCTGAACAGAGCAACCCTTGCGACAGGTTCGATCTGCCTAGTGCGAAATACGTAAGCCAAGCTCGCGATAAAGAACAGACCTTCGGACAAGCCCAAGAAGAAGATGTAGCTGGACACCCACAGTCCCCATGGCACGTAGCTGCCATAGTTGGACGGCTCTCGTCCCATCCCCAAACGGGTCATCACGCCGTTGATGCCCCAAGCAAGCAGTGCGAGCCAGACGATCCAGAGTAATCCGTGAAACAGGCGTTTCATGGTCAGTTTCCTTTATCAAAGGCGGTCATACGAGATAGAAGACCTTGGGTTCGGTGCCCAGTTCTTCCTTGAGGCGTTTCATACGGCTTGAGCCGACCAATTCATGGACCAGACTGTGTGTGTCGTTGTAATCACCGAAGTATGTCGCCCCTCCGAGACAGGTTGTTACGCACGCAGGGAGTAATCCGTTTTCGATCCGGTGCAGACAGAATTGGCACTTGCGGGCATTGCCTTTGGGCGAGTCGTGGTGGCCAATCTTTCGAGCCCATTGTTTGCCATACTCGAAGTTGGGCCGAGTCTCGTATGCCAAGGCGTCTTGCCCGACCAAGGTCTCGGTATCATCGCCCAGCCCCTCGCCGTAATACTCACCAAAGTCAGCCGTGCGTGCGTTGTATGGACACGCGGCGATGCAGTACCTGCAGCCGATACATACGTCGTAATCCACCGCCACAATCCCGTCGGGACGTTTGTAGGTGGCATTGACGGGGCAGACCGGCGTACAGGGCGGGTTATCGCAGTGCATACAAGGTCGGGGGGTGAAGCGCTTTCGTACATTCGGGAACTCGCCGATCTCTTCCTCGACGACCGGACGGTACACCACGCCAGGAGGCAGAGCGTTTTCGGCGTTGCAGCTGACGGTGCAGGCCTTACAGCCTATGCACTTCTCCAGATCGATCACCATGACCCACTTGCGTTGCTCAACCGGCTTGGCCATCGCGCGGTGAAGGTCCTCGAGCATGCGCTCGAGGATGTTTCCATCCACGAAGGTCTCCGGTCGCTCCAAGACCCGGGCCGCCTCGTCTTTGGGTATCTCAGCCGCCTGTCCAGGTAAGGCTTCCATAAAGACTGCGGCACCACCAGCGGCTGCCAGCGCATTTGCGAGAAATGCCCGCCTTTCTAAATCTCGTCTTGAAGAATCGATCGATTCGGTTTGTTGGAGGTTCTCAACTTTCGTGGGCATATGTTTGCCTCCTAGTCAGGGTCGTGTAGAGGAGACTTTCCTCATCAAGCGTTTGAACCGGGCGACAGGTGCGAGGACGAAACAGTCCTTTCACCTGATTCCGACTGGCATCGGCATCCTGCTAAGCGTTGGCCTCGCTGCCGTTCAAACTCAGCAATGTCCTTGAGCGTGCGTTGACGCAGTTCCTGTTCGATCTGTTCACGTTCTTTTGACCAGAACGCGTGGGTGGGGCAGGCCCGTAATTCGCAGCAATCTTCCAGCCCGAGCAGGCAGCGGGGCAGCCACTTTTCGCCTTCCACGGCTTCCGCCACTTCGAGCACACTGATCTGGTCAGCGGGACGTTTCAGCCGGTAGCCGCCGCGGTAACCTCGCTTGGCTTCGATCAGTCCCGAGGCGGTGAGTTGGTTCATCAGCTTGGACAGGTAAGGCTGGGGAATTCCGGTGCAGGCGGCGATGTCCTTGACCAGGACCCAACATTGGCAGGAGGAACAATCCTGAAGGCAGCTCAGTGCCAGCACGGCGTATCCGGTTGTCTGGGACAATGCGAGCATGACCGCCTCTTAATTAAGATAAAAAGATCATAAATATTCTTGATTCTCCTGTCAACAAAATATCGGCGATATAAAGATAAAAATGTACCTAAATAGTAGGTGATTCCGCGTCTCAATTTTAAAATACATAGATGCATATAATGAAAGGGTTTGTGTGATTTTATGTCTCAAGAGGTCGGTTGGGTGGCGCGGCTTTTGATGTGGATAATTGGATGGCAGGGGGGATCGTATGGACTGACTGAGGGACCCAGGTTCCATGGCAGAAGTGATGGGCCTTACCTCATACAGACAGCGAGGCCGACTCGTGTCAGCGGCGGGAGCGCTGTGGACGGATGCCTCAGGGGGTTGGCTTGCTGCGTGCCCGGGAGCTGCGGGGCTTTTCGATTTCAGTGACCACTTGGCCCTTGCGGAAGACCGTCACTGTGCCGGTGGATTCGCTGATGGTCACCGCCAAGGCGTCGGTGAGGGAGGTGATCGCGGCGGCCGCGTGGTGTCGTGCGCCTAATCCTCTCGGCAGCTCGTACTCATCCTGACTGGCGCTTTTGATGTAAGCCCCACACGTTTCAATCACCCCATCCCCACGGATCAGGAAAGCCCCGTCGATCGTGGCGAACTCCTTGACGGTTTCTTCCAAATTCGGGTCGAGGATGTTGCGCTGGTCTTCCGGGTAGCCGCGGAAGGGGTTGATGACAAGCTGACGGGTTAATGGCAGAACGTGTTGTGTGTCGCCGATGACGAACAAGGCGCCGACGGGCTTGCCTTCGCGTCCTTCGGTACCGAGTTCCGAGGCCAGTTCGATGACCCGATCCACAACCGCCGGCCGGATATGTTTCGGTAGCGGTGCGGTGTCGTCGGTGGAGGCATACATTTCAAACTCCGAGCCGACATCGGTAACGATGATCGAGTCGAAATGCCCGCTCCCGGCCTGGCCGGTGAGGAACACCACCAGGTCGCCGACGGTGATGAGGTTGTGGGAAAGCCCAAGGAATACCGCGATCTTGATCTGCCCGGTTCGGGAAAGCGGGATGTTGGGGACGGTCAGGCAGTGTCTGCCGAGGTTGGTTTGTTCACGTGTTTCCGTGTCGGTTTTGGTGACGTAGATCGTACGATCGGCGAACGGCTCCAGCCGTTCCAACGGTGCGTCTTCAGCGGCATCGGCATAGATGAGAATCTTGGCGCGGGGGCATTTCTCCGCAATAGCTGCCGCGCTTTGGATGAGGGATTCCGCGAGCAGGGTTTTTTCCTGTTCGTTCATACCACCTTGGGATTCGGTGGTTCCGTGAGATTCCGGTTCGTTTTTGTGTGCCGTCATAGTGTGTTGCTTTGATCAGGATTGTTCGGGTTCCGGGACGAACAGGCTGGAGATCCTGCCGAGTTCGGCGAGTGTGGTTTTTCCTTGTTTCACCAGTTCAAGTCCTTGTTCGAGCAAGGATTCATCGCCCCGTTCGCGCAGTCTTTGGCGCAGTTGCGATTCGTTCAGGCCGTTCGCGATAGCCTGCTGGTCCTGCTGGTCGAGCGACCAGACCTCGAAGACACCTGTGCGTCCACGATATCCTAAACCGTGACACTGAGTGCAGCCCACGGCTCGGAATACGGAGTCGGGAACGGGTAGGCCCAAGGCCTTGAGCCATTCGGTTTCGACATCGCATGGTTTGTCCTGACGCCGACAGTCGGGACAGAGTGTTCTGACCAGGCGCTGGGCGACGACCAACTGAAGGGTATTGGCCAATTCATGTGCCGGCACGTTCCAATGGCGCAGTGAAGATACGACCCCGGCGGCATCCCTCGCGTGGAGCGTGCTCAGCACGACATGTCCGGACAGGCTGGCTTGAATGCTGGCACGAACCGACTCGGGGTCTCTCAATTCGCCCACGAGGATGATATCGGGGTCGTGTCGAAGGATGGTTTTGATTCCAGCGGTGTAATCCAAGCCATGTCGGGGGTCGACCTGGATCTGATCGATCCCTTCGACCTGGTATTCGACGGGGTCTTCGATGGTAATGACGCTTTTATCGAGTGTTTTGAAGTGGTGCAGGAGCGCGTAGAGGGTGGTGGTTTTGCCGCTGCCGGTCGGCCCGGCCACAAGGAGCGTCCCGCCCATGGAGTGCATCCATTTATGGATACGTTCCAGGTGCTTGTCGGTCATACCAAGCTCGTTGATGGATCGTTTCAGAGCGTCCGGTCGGAGCAGGCGGATGGCCATGCGCTCCCCGGTGATGGTGGGGGTACACGAGATACGCAGGTCGGTCTCGGTCCCGTTGACGCGGTAGGTCCGCCGGGCTTCGGCGGGTTCGAAGATGGGGGTGGGGTCGAGGTCCGCCATGACCTTGAAGTGACGGATCAGCCGTTCACCCTCTTCGACGCTGAGCCGACGGGCATCGTGAAGCACCCCATCGACACGCATGCGGACCGTGGCACAATCGTCCTGGATGGAGATGTGAATGTCCGAAGCCCCGACTTCGGTTGCGTCTTCAATCAGGCTATCAGCCCATTGCTGTGGATTGGTGACCGGGGTCGGTTGGTGGATCAGTGCGTTGATTCTTTTACTGAGCTCATCATGGATCTTTCGGACCCAGTTGTTGTTAAGGGTGTCAGTCGGCATGGGCTGTCTCCTGTGATGCCCCTAGATCAATCCGTGTTGGGCATAATCGCTCCCGTCGGTGCAAACCGGCAGAGAGCGAAAACCTGAAAGGGCCAATACGGATGGCCCGCGGATGACCAGGCTGTTTATTTGATCTCGATACGTTTCATCGCCTGGTCGGACTCACGGAGCTTCGGCAGAGTCACGGTCAGGACGCCTCGGCGGAACTTCGCGGACACCTTATCCGGGTCCACCTCATCCGGCAGCGAGATCCGCCGATAGAAGGAACCGTAATAGGTTTCGCGACGGTATATGCCGCGTCTGTCTGACTCGTGTTCCTCCTTGCGTTCGCCGGCGATGACCAGCGTGTTGCCATCCAGTGAGATATCGACATCGTCGCCACTTAGGCCGGGTAGTTCGGCACGCACGCGGAACGCCTTATCGGTTTCATCGACCTCGATGTGAGGCCAGACGGAACCACTTGGCATCCGATCCCATAGATCCTCGGAGCCGAAAGGCCAGGCCTCGCTGAGGGCCAACAAGTTCTGTTGCATGCGGTCGAACAGGCTTTCGAACTCGTGACGCAGCGACATCAGATCCCCCGCCTGTTTTTGGCTTCGCACCAGTTTCTGGGGGGTGGCGGGTTTCTTGCCCCAGTTCCAAGGCATCCACTTTGATACGGTTTCGGCAACACGATGGCCGACTTCCTGTGCGGTATCTTTGACTTCTTCTATTGCTTCTTTAACAGCCATGAATCATCACCTCCCTTCTGATACGGTTGTTTAGGTACCGTGTAATATTGAAGGTGGCGCTTTGAGTAGGCGAATCTGTGTAAGAACCTCGCCTTACCCGGCTGTCACGCGGATCTTTTTCTGACTCGGCACCGCTTTGGGCAACGTCAGAGTCAGGACACCGTGGTTCAGTTTTGCTTGTATGCCGTCTTCGTTGATGTCCTCTGACAGCCGGAACGAACGTTCGTAGTCGCCCGCTTCGTACTCACGATACGCCGGGGTGTACCCTTTGGGCGTGTGTTCCCGAGCCTGGGCCCGGATAGTCAGGACGTGTTTATCCAGCTCGATGTCCAGCGAATCGCTTGTCACGCCAGGAACATCCGCCACGATGGTGATGGCGTCCTGGGTTTCATAAATATCCGTCGGCGGGATAAACACCTGACGGTCCCGGGTGCTTTCGGGCGTGTGAGGCGATTCGGATTGCGGCTTTCTGTATGCTGCTTGTCCGGTCATGGCATCACCTCCTGTTCCATATTCAAGTCTTGCTTGAAACAAGGCATGGATTTCTGGCCTTACGCTTCCGTCACTGTGATCTTTCGCGGCTTGCTTTCGGCCGGGCGTTCAATCCACACTTCCAGGACCCCGTCACGGTACGAGGCCTTGACGGCATCCGGGTTCACCACGAAGGGCAGTTGAACCGTTCGTGTAAACTTACCGCCTTGGCGCTCCCGACGGTGCCAGGCCTTGACGTCAGCAGGCCGGTCAAGGTTGCGTTCGCCCTTGATCGTCAAGGTGTTTCGGATGGCGGTGACGTCGAGCTTGGCAGGATCAACGCCGGGCAGTTCCGCGGTGACGACTGACGCTTGATCATTGACATAAACATTGACCGGCGGGAACTGCAATCCCTCGCCCGGGCTTGCGGTGAACAGCCGGTCCATCTCCTGCTGAAGCCGATTCATCTGGTCGAAGACATCCGCCATGGAAGACCATCGGTTCGTGAGCGTTGCCATAAGTCACCTCCTTTGCAGAGAGCCGACTAACTTGAAGCAATGACTCGTCGCATCCATCCAGTGCAATCCAGTGCACATGAACCACAGCAACCTTTATGCCGATCTGAGAGTCAGGCTGACCAGGATGAAGGTGATTGAAAATACGAGATTTGCGATTACCCCAGCCTGAGCCGACGTTCCCGGCAGTCTGCCAGAATGGCTGGCGTGTACCGCGAAACCGTGCGTTTGTGCAGTTGGTGACTTCCCTGATATGAATGTGTCAGGGCAGTTTATGACTGTCATGTTCGCGTGAGCGGGGGACCGGGATGTATTCCACGCTCGGGTCTCTGCGGACGGGTTGCGGGTACATACTCATCAGATCAAGGAAGGGCTTGGGGATCTGGTCGGATACGGGCAAGCCCAGTTCGCTGGCCGCGTCGAAGGTGATCGGGTGGTAGTGGGTCCAGTGCCCCTCGGAAAGCAGGCCGGCGAGTTTTTCCGCCTTGTCGGCAGGCATGCGGCCCTCCAGAAGCCACTTGACATTGGCGCGGACCTGTTGGATCGCCATGTTGGCTTGATCGGCCAGGATCAGGGTCTGGTCGTCCACGCGCTCGACCGGCTTACGGTCCACGGCACGCAGGATCGAGGCGGCGGGGAACTGGCCGAGTTGCGGGTCCACCGGGCCAAGTACGGCATGGGGGCTCATCAGGATTTCATCAGCCGCAAGGGCGATCAGCGTCCCGCCCGACATCGCGTGGTGGGGGACGACAACCGTCACTTTGCCCTTATGTTTACGAATCGCCCTGGCGATCTGCATCGACGCCAACACGAGACCGCCCGGCGTCTGAAGCACCAGATCGATCGGTACCTCCGGGTCGGTCATCTGAATGGCGCGCAGTACCTGCTCCGTGTCATTTACGTCGATGTATCGCATGATCGGGAACCCGAGCAGCCCCATGGTTTCCTGTCGATGGGCCAGCAAAATCACGCGGGACCCTCGATCTTTTTCGATCTTGGCGATCATGCGTTGGCGGGATGCCTCAAGCATGCGCTGTCGCAGAACCGGCTGCAGAGCCGCCAGCATGAAGAAAAGCCAGACCAGTTCCATGCCACCCATTGTGTGACTCCTTTGTTATGTTCAGGCCCGGAGGGTCACCAACCGCGTTTCCACGCATGTTCGATCCACCCGTCGTCCGGGAATCTTTTCTGTTTGCTTGCCAATCCGCCCAGGAAAATCGGGGTCAGGACCAGGCCGCCGAGAAATCCGCCTATGTGGGCCCACCACGCCACCCCGCCGACCTGTTCGGGGCCCAGCAGTGAGAGTGTCCCGCTGAACAACTGCATCAGGAACCACGCCGCGATATACGTCACCGCAGGCATCTCAAAGAAGAACGGAAAGAAAAAGATCGGCACCATCAGAATCAGCCGTGAGGTCGGGAACATGAGAAGGTAGGCACCCAGCACGCCGCTGATCGCCCCCGAGGCGCCGACCGCCGGGACGGTTGAGTTGGGATTGAGCAGGATATGGATCAATCCCGCCGCGATCCCACACAGCAGATAAAACAACAGAAACCGGATCGGCCCGAGGCGTCCCTCGACGTTGTCGCCGAAGACCCACAGAGTCCACATATTGGCGAAGATGTGGAACCATCCGCCGTGGAGGAATTGGCTGGTCAACAACGGCCAGAAACTGAGGGCTTGGATACCCGTGGCAAAAGTCCACTGTTCAGGCCAGACGTATCGGGCCGGGACTACCCCGAAAACCTGAAACACCTGCTCGAGTGACTCACGTGGCAGTGTCAATTGGAGGAAAAAGACCACCGCGTTGGCGCCGATGAGGAGCCAGGTTGTGATCGCCGGTTGGCGTGTCGGGATGGAGTCACCGAGAGGCAGCATAGAAACGGTTACCTACCTGAATGTCCCAAAGCTCGTGAGGTGAAAGGCATCGGTTATCATCCCTTGCATTGTACAGTACAATGTAAAGTTCATGCCTCTCCTCATCCGGTTGCTGATGCAGGGACATTCTGGTTCTCAGAAGCACTGTTCCGCTTGGTAAGTCGTGTCGTGTTCAACTCGGACACCGTGGCCAGCGCGATCAGCCACGAGGCGGTGGCTTGAGGTCCTTGGTTCTGGTTCGTGCCATCCGCGTGCAGGCTGTCGCAGCAGCCGCCTGTTGCATAGTCGTAGAGGCTTGACCCGGCATCGTTTTTGCCGAGGAACCAATCGATCACACGGCTGGCGCGTTTGCGCCAGGATTCATCATCAGTACAACGATACGCCTGAGCACATGCCTGTACAATGGCTGTGGCATCAGTAGGCAGTTGCTCAAACGCGGCCCGGTGCCCATTTCGCTGCAACCCGCCTTGTGATCCGATCAACTGCAGGTGATTGGTCCGGTCGATATTGTCCCAGAGCCAATTGAGCTGATGCAGGCCAAGGTCGAGCATCTCGCCGTCGGGTAGCCATTGTCCGCATAGGATCAGGGCGTGGGGGATGTGGGCTGCCCCCGGTTCGATCACATCACGCGGCCAGGGCCAAGTATCGTCGCAGTTCTGTCGGATGTCATTGAACAGGCGCTCGGCCAAAGTTTGTCGGACCCGCCGGGCCATGGCGTCGCCGCCGAACCTGGCCATGTAGGCGTGGATACCGATCAGCGCCAGCGAGATGCCGACGGGGTCCGTCAGTTGTTCTGCGTGTTTCATCGCCACTTCTGAAAGGCGTGTGGCGATCGGGAGGATGTCCGGCCGAGCCAGCGCGGTAGTGTAACCCAGAGCCGAGATGATGCGCCCATAAGCGACATCGTCAGCCGGTTCGTCGTCCCAGTGGCGGTGATAAGAAAGCCGGGCGCGGAAGTGCCCGGTGTCGGGACACAAGGCGTCGTTGAGGAACGTCAGACTCCGATCGACCAACGCGTCGGTGACGGGGTCTTTGGTTTGAGGCGCCACGGTGATCGCGGCTTGCAGAGCCAAGGCCTGGTCGGCGGTGTGGTAGCCGTGTCGGCGTTCGGGCAGGATTCGGTCGGCGTGGTGCAGGATTCCCGTATCATCGCTGAGCCGGGCCAGGTGATCGAGCTTAGGCTCGGGTACGCCCGCCCGACTGGATCCGCTGCGATCCGGCTTCCATGCGATGGCACGCGGGCGCACCTGTCGTTCACGCAGCACCTGCTCGGAAAGATCCAGGTAACTCCGTGCCACTTCACGCCAGACCATCGGTCGGCAGAACTGGTAGGCTCGCTTTCGCATGGCGTGGCGTTCCACGTCGTTCTCAAACAGCTCGATGACACGCTGGGCCAGCGTCGCCGAATCGTTAAACGGGAACAACATGCCCCGACCTTCGTCTAGCAGATATTCCGCGTAAACGTACGGTGTAGACACGATGGCTTTGCCGGCGCCCGCTGCATAGGCCAGTGTGCCGGAGGTGATCTGTTCCCGCCCGGGGTAAGGGGTGATATAAACGTCTGCCGCGCCCAGGTAGCCGACCAGCTCTTCAAGCGAGACGAACCGGTTGTGGAACGCGACATGGTCACGCAGGCCAAGCTCGTCGACCCGTCTTTCCAACGCGTCACGATAGGCGTTGCCTTCCCGCTTCAGCAGTTCCGGATGGGTTGCGCCGAGGATCACATAGGCCGCATCAGGAAAGCGCTCGACGATCTTCGGCATCGCTTCGATGGCGACCTCGATCCCTTTACCCGGCGACAAAAGACCGAACGTGAGCATGACCCGGCGTCCTTCCAGCCCGAACTGATCCTTGTAGTATGCCGGGTCGATGAACGGCACATCGGGGATGCCGTGGGGGATCATGACGACCTTCTCACGGGGGATGTCATACACACGTTCAAGGATGTCGATCGCGGGCGGAGCCATGACGATCAACCGATCGCTGAGTCGGGCGATCTCCATCAGCACCCGCTTTTGTGTTTCAGACGGACGGGACAGCACGGTGTGCAGCGTGGTCAGCACCGGCATGGACAGGCGTTCCAAAAGGTCAATGACATGGGCGCCGTCCGGCCCGCCGAAGATCCCGTACTCGTGCTGAAGCAACGCGACATCAACCTGGTTGATGTTCAAAAGATCCGCGGCATTGGCGTACTCACGCGGCTTGTCCGCGACCAGTTGAAAACGGACCTCATCCGGGTAGCGATAACCCGACTCACTATGATCCATCGCCACGACGAGACACCGGCCCTTGTCCAACTCCGATGACATCGCGTCGTGCAGGTCTTTGCTGAATGTCGCGATGCCGCATTGGCGAGGAACATAGGTGCTGATCAGGGCGACTCGTCGAGCGGTTCGTTTGATCGGGTTATGGCTCATAGGTCTGGGAATCCTTTCGTTTCGCGGTAGGGTGTCGTGCACACTATGTGAAACTTGGTTTCAATAAGGCTGGTTGACGAGCGGTCCCGGCGTTCCACCCGTGATTGCTCACTGTGTGGACGCGGTCACATCCCAGCTCAATAGTGAGCGGTACGGGGGATAATCGCCTAGCCTTCCGTTGTTGCCGCAACGCAAGCGACGTGCCAGAGTCCTGAATGGCACCACCGGTCTTACAACTGTATTTATTTATGTAACTTGCATGTCAGGCCCACGGTAAGCTTGCGGGGATCTGCATAGGAGCTGGGCGTCAGTTTGGCAGTTTTCAGGGGCATCTGGAGCCTTTCCGACACCCGGGAGACCGGGTCGGCTGAGAACGTGGTGTTGCAAACTACGAAATTACGGACACTTCTTGGGGGGTGAATCCTGCGCGAACCACTGGCACGCGATTTGAGTATAAACAGGCGGGTTGATCGAGAGACGACATCGTGAGGCGGCCGACGACCCCGGCCCGCCGGTCGCCTGGACAGGAGGCCGGGAGAAAGGAGTTGAAGCGATGTTGCCCGTAAGAGAATCTGCCATCGATCGCTTGTGGGAAGACCCCTTCGAATTGATGCGTCAGCCATTCTCGTGGGCACGGATGTTCAACCCGTTGGACGAGGCCCGGTCCGCTGGTTTCCCCGTGGATATCCGGGAGGATGAAAACAACTACTACGTCGATGCGGACCTGCCGGGCTTCGATCGGAAACAGATCGATGTCACGCTCCGCGAGAATGTCCTGACCATCACCGCCAACGCGGAACAGCCCGACACGCAGCAGGTCGAGTACCTGCGTCGCGAGCGTCCGACCGGCTCGCTTCAGAGGTCGTTCCGGCTGTCCGCAGCGGTGGATGACTCGAAGATCGAGGCCAAACTGGATCACGGCGTCTTGCACCTGGTTCTGCCCAAGCGAGCAGAGGTGCGGCCGAAGAAGATCGAATTGAAGGAGTAATCGGGAAAGGAAACAGACGATCAAGAAGCCTCATCCCACATCATGGCGGCAGGATGCCGCGAATCATCCGAGCGCCTCCGGGCGCGAAGAGGATGGAACAATAAGTTGTTCCTCCGTTGGATACGTGGGCTTTCAGGCTTGATGTGCATGGGATGCCTGGCCCAGGCCGGCATACCCGGCTTTTTTCAGATACACACACAAACACAGGAGACATGGAACATGTGGTATGAACTATGGCGAACCCGGCGGGCTGTGAGTGTAATGGCGGTATTGATGACTATGGCATTGCTGGCTTCCGCGTGGGTCGCGTCTCCGATGGCGGGGGCCGCCAATATGGCGCCGAGCGATGAAGACCTGGCGGCAGCCGAACAGGCCGCTGAGGAATTAACACGGCTCAGCGATGCGTTCCGGGCCATCGCCAAGGTCGTCGAACCGAGTGTGGTGTATATCTCCGTGCAGGCCAAAGATCACACCGGGCCACGGGTTTTTCGTCGTGAATGGCGGTTCGGACCAGGCGATGACCCTCGTGACCTGTTCCGGCGTTTCTTCGAAGACTGGCCTGAAGCAGCCCCCGGACCGTGGAACTACTTTGAGCAGGTGCCGAAGCCCTATCAAGAGGACGAGGAAAGCACCGAGGATGAATATCGGCCTCCACGTCAGGTCGGGGCAGGAAGCGGTTGGGTGTGGGACGAACACGGCCACATTATTACCAATCACCATGTGGTCGATCGCGCCGACATCATTGAAGTCATGTTCTACGATGGCACGACCGCCAAGGCGGAGCTGGTCGGCAGCGATCCGAAGACGGACGTGGCTGTGTTGAAGGTGGACCGCGAAGGTCTCTACCCGGCCCGCCGTGCAGATGAACCGGTCGAGCAGGGGGACATGGTGTTCGCGTTTGGTTCGCCGTTCCAGTACCGGTTCTCGATGAGCCAGGGTGTTGTGTCGGGGACGGACCGGGCGGTGGGGATTCTTGGTCCGGAGGGATACGAGAACTTCATACAGACGGACGCCGCCATCAATCCCGGTAATTCAGGTGGGCCGTTGACCAATGCCCGGGGTGAAGTCGTCGGGATGAACACCGCGATCGCCACACGAAGCGGAGCCTTCAACGGTGTCGGGTTTGCTGTGCCGATGGATGTCATCGAGCCGGTGGTCGAGGCTTTGATTGAGGACGGCCACGTCACTCGTGGCTACGTCGGGGCGTATATCGGTGATGATCCTGAGCTGCTGTCCAGCTTCGGGGTGGAGAAGGGGGTCGTGATTCATGACGTGATGGCAGGAGGGCCTGCTGATGAGGCGGGGCTTGAACCCGGCGACGTGATCACGGAAGTCAACGGCCGACAGGTCGAATCGGCGCGTGAACTTCGTCGGCTCGTGGCGTCGATGCGCCCCGGGACCGATGCCAGCTTCGAGATCGTGCGGGATGGCAAGCACAAGACGGTCAAGCTGACGATCGGAAAGCTTGAGGATTCGTCGCAGCTCGCCAGCGCACACAAGGATGATGAGCCGGACAACCAGGCGTCCGATGCTCGCCGAACGCTGCGCCGGCTGGGAATCGAGCTGTTCCGAACCTATGAACCGGAGTACGCCGATGCGCAGGGATGGGATTACGAACCGGGCGTACAGGTTCTAGCGGTTCGGCCCGGTAGTCTGGCTGCGATGGCTGGGATCCGTAACGGCATGGTTATTACTCAAGTCATGGGCGAACCGGTTGAATCGGTTGATGATCTGATGGACCGGATCGAGTCGCTTGATCCATCCAAGGGGATACGCTTGCGTGTACGGATCGATGATCGTCGATCGACGTTCATCTTCCTGAAGATGGAAGAAGACAGGGAGTAAGTTAGTTTCAAAGATTCAGCTACATGGGTGCAACCTGACCCACACGATCCGGTGGAATGCGGATTGGGTGGATGGACGGCCGCGATCAGGGAAGTTCGGCCGGACCCGCCGCCTTCCACCGGATCATTTTTTTTGTCTTGTCACAGACAGAGAGCCAGGTACAGCGAAGACGCCCGTGCATGGAGTGTGCACGGGCATTGGTCGTTTATGGGCTGGGCATCAGGATCGTTTCACCGTTCGTGAATGATCGCTCGCCCGTAACACACGCGCAGATCGTGCGAGCCACCTCGTCCGGGCTGAGTGTTTTGTCTTTCGGGATGGCTTGTTCGTCGAAAAACGCGCGGAGCATAGGCGTCTCCACCGCGCCCGGGGCGATACATACAGCACGTACGCCGATCGCTTCACCTTCCCGGCCGGTGCAGCGCGTAAACAGATTCAAACCGATCTTCGCTGCCGCGTAGGTCGTCAGCCCCGGGAACGGATCGACCGTGGCCATGGATGAGACGTTCACAATCACGCCTGAATTCTGATTTTTGAACGTCGGCCAGACCGCAGCGGTCAGCAGCACCGGGCCGGAGAGATTGATGTCGATTGTTTTTCGCCAGTGTTCCGGGGTGATCTGTTCAATCGGGATCAGCTCGGCATAACCGGCGACATTGACCAGCGCGTCAATCCTTCCAAAGCTCCGAAGCACGTCCTCGACCAGTGCCTTGACCGTGTCAGCGTCAGCGATATCGGCCGGGTAGACGAACGTGTCGCCATCAACCATCTCCGCTGTCGCTTCGAGTTTGTCCCGGCTGCGCGAGACCAGCACCACACAATACCCCATTGCGCCGAGCTGAATCGCGACCGAGCGCCCGATCCCGCTGCCAGCCCCGGTGACAATAGCGATACGTTCCTCAGGCATCGGATGCCTCCATTACATCACAACTTCAGGGACACACGGTTGCTGTGTCCGCGACGTGCCAGTCCGCACCGTCTCGAATCACCGGTCGATAGAGCGTATCGCGTTCCAACGGCTCGTATCCGGCCTCGATGATGGCGGTACGCAAATCGTTGACGCTGACCTCCTGGTGAGTTCCCCCGGTTTCGTCGTCCTGGCCGCTGAGTTTGGTGATGTCGTACCACACGACCGTGCCGTCGATATCGTCCACACCGAAGTCGAGTGAAACCTGCGCCATCGGGAGGGTCTGCATGATCCAGAAGGCTTTGACGTGATCAAAGTTATCCAGCATCAAGCGACAGATGGCCAGCATCTTGAGATTCTCAAGCCCGCCGGGGCCGGGAAGATGTTCCAGTTCCGAACCGTCCGGGAAAAACGGCAGGGGGATGATGGTCTGGAACCGCCCGGCATGTTCCTCGCGGATCGCTTCGTCCTGCGCTTCACGCAAGAGGCAAAGATGATGGATACGATCCTCAGGCGATTCGATGTGCCCGTAGAGCATCGTGGCGTTGCTCATCAGGCCAAGACGGTGCGCCTCGCGGTGGACGTCCAGCCATCTATCGCTTCGGATCTTGCCCTTGAACGCTTCGTCATGGACGCGATCATCGAACACCTCGGCACCACCGCCCGGCAATGATCCGAGCCCGGCGTCCATCAGATCCTTCAAGACCCCGACGATATCGCGAGGCCGTTTGCTGATCTTGGCCAGGTGGACAATCTCAACGGCGGTAAAAGCCTTGATGTGGATCTTGGGTGCCGCTTCACGGATCGCTCGGAGCATGTCTGTGTAATACGAAAACGGCAGGTACGGGTGCAGCCCGCCGACGATATGAAGTTCCGTTGCTCCGGCCGCAACGGCTTCTTTGGCTTGACGAGCTATCTCCTCGACCGACTGCTCATAAGCGCCTTGGTCTCCTCGCTTTCGGTAGAACTCGCAGAACTTGCAGCTCAGGGCACAGATATTGGAGTAATTGATGTGGCGATTGACGTTGTAGTAGGCCGTGCGCCCATGGCGTTGAAGACGGACGTGATGGGCCAGCTCGCCGATCGTCCAGATGTCGCGTGAACGAAGCAGTGTCATGCCGTCCTCAGCAGACAGCCGGCGTCCGTTGTAGACTTTTTCCGCGATGGGTATCAGGGTCTGATCCATAGCGGGATAATAGGTTCGGAACCCTGAACGGGCAAAGCTTGGGAGGAGAGCCCTTCCCCCGGCTTTCATGGTTGCAGGGACGGGGGGATATGTGACGATACCATCCCGGGTTGAACGGATGTGAACTGGCAGGGACAGCGATTGAGCGAAAATCATACGGATCAGATCAGAAACGCAAGCCCACCGGCTGAGCAAAGGCCGACCGGGCTGGCGGATTACCGTCGGTGGCTTCTGGAGAGCCCGCATCCCCTTGCCGGATGGTTGTGTCTGCTGTTGGTGTTGGCCGTCAGTGCGGTTCCGATGTTCATCGTTGTCGGGCGGTCCGACTCCAAGCGGACGATGGAAAATATCACCGTGATGAGCGCCCAGGAAACCTGGCTCCGACAGCATGGCTGGCAGGATATCGAGCCGGACCCGAACGCCTGGCTGATGCCGACCCGTAACGGCAACCCCCGTATCGTTAAACCGCCGCTGGTTATCTGGCTGGACATGCTGGCGTGGTCGGACCTGACCCCGGCCACTTCGACCGCGCAGCAGCTCGTCGGCCGGGCACGCATGGTGTCTGCCGGGATGGGCTTGTTGACCGTGGCGGGGATCTTCTGGATCGGCTTGGTGCTGAGCGATCGACGGCTGGCGATCATGGCGGCGTTGGCGGCAGGGACATGCCTGTTCCTGACCCGGCAGGCCCGAATCGCGTCATATGACATGCACATGACCGGCTGGGCGACGCTGGCGGTGGCAAGCGGGATCTGGGCGATGCGGCCCTTCGGCCCGACTCCAGTCAAGTGGCAGACGATCACAGGGTGGGTATTGGCGGGGATCGCCTTGGCTGGCGCTTATTTGAGCAAGGGGCCGTTGGCGCTTCTGGTCGGCTTTGCTCCGCTGGTGTGTGTCGTGGCATTGGTCCGGGAGAAATGGCGAGTTCATATGCTGGGCATGTGGGGCATGCTGTTGATCGCGGCGGTGTTGACCGTGCCTTGGTACTTGTATCTGGTTTCTGTTGTCCGTAACGCGGAGGGGGCGTTGCTGCATGAATACAAGGCCGAGCGGATGGAGTTCCAGACCCCGCTGTATTACCTGGGACTGTTCGGCTTGATGGCGCCGTGGTCGATCTGGTTGGCTGCGGGCCTGTTACAACCGTTCCTTCGCGCATCGGGTGACGCGCGTCGCAGACTCATGCCAGCATGGGCATGGTTCGTGCTGATCTTCGTGGCGTTTTCATTGCCCGGTGCCAAGCAACAACGTTATATCCTGCCCATCGTGCCCGCGGCCGCGCTCCTGATCGGGCAGCTTTGGCGTTACCACGAGACCTTGGCGGGGCGAGGTGAGGTTGATAAAGGGGTCAACCTGATCCGGGTGCCGCATTGGGTGATGGTTGTTGGGGCCTCCCTGTGTGTCTGGCCGTTTTTTGTCAGCCAGCGCTGGCTGTTGGAGCGGGGCTGGGTGGAAGAGATCCCGGTTGGGGAAGTGCCGGGGTGGCTTGCGGCATTGATCGGCGGGGTATTGATCGTGGTCGCCTGTGTCGGAGCTTGGCAGCATCTCAAGTGGCGACCGATGCGGGCCGCGGTGTGGATGGCGGTATGGTCGGCGGTGCTGTTGTCCTTTGCCTGGTATGCATGGTCAACAGGGGAGCGAGGCCGACACCCCGTCCGGCCCTCTGCGGAAAAGTTTGCTGAAATTGTGGACGGGGCGGTGGTGGGATACCTCAAGCATCGTCAACACACCCTATCACCCAACGAAGAATTCCTGCTGTATTCACGCCGGATCCTTCCGCCTGTTCGACCGGTTCAGGTCAAGGAATTCGGTCAGCGAGCCGAGCGTGTGTATCTGATCGCACCTCAAGCCGCCGTGGCGAAGCGGGTACTTCGACGTAACGGCTACGAACGTGTCCGTCCGTTCCAGCACGACTACGATGAGCGCGTGGACCTTTGGCGATACGTCGGTGAAACCACGACGCCGTAACGCTATCGATAATCCGTTCAGTATCGGCTTGTCATCTTCGTCGACCCATGAGGGCCGATCCGACGAGTCCAAGCAGCGTCAAGGTCGCCGGTTCCGGGACGCTGTCGAGCGCGTTAACCGGTGGCGGGGTGCCGGCATTCCAGTTGCCCAGCACGACGTTGAGGTCTTCGATACCCACGAATCCATCGCCGGAGGGGTCGCCCTGCAGCCACACACCCGCATCCACGTTGCCGTTCCAATTGCCCAGCACGATGTTCAGGTCACTGATCCCGACGAATCCGTCACCGTCGAGGTCGCCGAGCAGTCCGGCA
>CAZJCN010000009.1:0-26775 GCA_964544195.1 uncultured Phycisphaeraceae bacterium
GCGGAAGCCGTCCCTGCCGCCTCAGACCGGAAAAGCGTGAGTTTGGAAAACTGAAGTGATCAACAGATCATACAGGTGACAACAGCGTACAAGGCCTCCTGGAAATGCCGACGCTGTGATGGACGCGCCTGTCGTATAGGTTGCTGTGAGTTGCCGACAGGTGTTCATTTTCAGCAGGCATATGGACGGCGACGGGTCAACATCGCTGCGCCCGAAGCAATCAATACCGTTATGACTGCCGGCTCGGGGATGACGGTGGTGGTGCTCGGTGACGCGGCGTTCCAGTCGCCGAGCACGGCATTGAGGTCGTCGATCCCGACAAAGCCGTCCCAGTTCGCGTCCGGCCCGAGCATTGGGGTCACGTCATGCCCGAAGTTGGAGAGCACCGCGTTCAGATCATCGATCCCGACGAACCCGTCCTTGTTGACATCGCCGATGTGCGGGAAATCCGCGAATGCGTTGAGCCGGTAATGGAACATGTCGCAGCAACCCGGCGCGTTTTCACCTTCCAGGTGAAGTTGTTTGCGTTTGACCGTGACACGAACTTTCATCGGTTGGCCTTGGCCATCCACGCCGGTGAACAGCAGCCCGCGGAAGTCCGGGCCGAAAACGAACGAGCCGTCCAGGCCGGTCAGATTCAACAGGCTGTCGAGGTCGGCGCCTTCCAGCAGGCCGGGCCGGGTCAGTATCGCGTCAACCGCAGCGAACGACACGAACGGGACCAGCGAGATAGTCGGCGGCGCGGAGGTTGGGTCGTAGACCTGGTCATACCCGATGGCGATTCCGAACGTGCCTTCGATGCCATGCACTTCATCGATGCCGGCGAATCCGCCGGTGACACCCAGCCGACTGGCTTCGGAATCAAAGGTGAACTGGTGCAGGATGATCGGCGGGATGGCGAGGGCGTGGGGCGCGCCCATGATCGTTGCAGCCACACCGAGCAGCACCACGAAATTTCTTACGAAACGCGGCGTGCGGATCATGATTGCTGCCTCCTGTGGTATGTCGTTACGAAAGATGGGAACCAGTTCAGGATACACACGCTTGTGGCTGCGATTCAAGGGAAAAATCGGGTATGCGCGTCAAGTGATCCCAAGCCCTTGCGGCGGGGGGGGTTGGAGCGAACGAGATGAGTAAAGAAAACAGCCGCTTGCGGTCAGGCAAGCGGCTGTGGGAGGTCCACTGATGATTGGACATTTAGCGACGACGGATGAAGCACAGCCCGCCGAGGCCCATCAGAGCCAGGGTCGCCGGTTCAGGGACGACTTCCAGGCGGACGGCATCGAACGACCAGGGGCCGGCCCCGCCGAAGTCCTGTACGAAGCCGGTGACTTCGGTGCTGGACTTATCGAAGTTCGGGGTCACGCCGGTGGACGTGGTCAGCAGCACGCCATTGATGTAGTGCTCGATGTCATAGACGCCGGCACCGACGGGGATATAGCGCTGCATGTAGTCGAACACCTCGCCGGACCCGATGCCGGTATCAACATCAAGGTTGGCGGTGAAGTTGGTGTTCCGGTCGATATAGAGGGTGGTGCCGCTCCAGGCGAACTGAGCACCCATAGCCATGTTGCTGGCACCGAGGATGTTGGCGCCGTCCACGTTGGACAGGCCGACGACCCCGACGTTCCCACCGGTGGGGGCGTAGGACAGGCCGAGGAGTTCAAACTCGATGGCTTCCGGGGCCGACAGGCCGAGGACGCGGGCTTCATCGAACGCATCGCCCGTGTTCCAACCGAGCAGGGCACGCTGGAAGCCGCCTGCTCCGTTCAGGATGCCGACACCGGCCGCGTCGGAAATCAGGAATCCGCCTTGGCCGATCACGATATCCGGGTTGGGGGGACCCCAGTTGATGTTGCCATCAGCGTAGCCTTCGCCGACGGTGAACGAGGTGCTGTAGACCACCTCACCCGAGGCGGACGCCACACCCATGGTCGCGGCCAAGCCCGCAACTGCCAAAATACCTAACGATCGCTTCATGTCTCTCCTCCTTTAGAAAGAATGGGTAACTAACTAACAACTCAGATAAGACTACTAAGACACGTGAACATCAATCAGACAAGCACATATAAAGACTCTTTGCTTTAATACTTTACCACAACACGCATTTTTGTCAATACCCGATCAGCAAGAAAACTTTGACACTGGTTAATTGGATAAACGTTAATGCCTTATTTTTCCGTATTTGCGGCTTATTTATTCTTCCTCTGTTTCCCACAGGTTCAAAACCGGGGTCGCGTCGTCGTCTTCCCGGATCACGGGTTTCGGCTCATCGACTGCGAGTGTGGCGCCGTGGCGAGGGGTCGCCCACTCATCGTGAAGCTGTCGCCCACGGGACCAGAACCAGGCCGGGTCAGGCGTGCTCCGGTCACTCGCTCGGACCGGTCGGGTCGGGTTGGCGGTATCCGCGTCGCTTTGCTGCCGACTCGTGCTGACCACCGGCGCGGGTTGGGGTTCGGATTGCTCCGACTGCACCGGCTGCGTGACCGTGGTCGTCTCCGCTATCGGCGGGGTGCCGGCGTTCCAGTTGCCCAGCACATAACCCAAGTCCCCGATCCCCACGAAACCGTCGCCCGACGGGTCGCCCTGCAGCGGGTCCCCCGGCGTCACCGTCTGGTTCCAGTTGCCCAGGATCAGGTTCAGGTCGTCGATCCCCACGAATCCGTTGCCGTTGAGGTCACCCGTGATCGGCCCGATCACCGTCAGCTCGTCCGTCGTCCCGTCCACCCCGATGTTCCCCGCCGTGTCCGTCGCCGTCACCGACACGTCGTACGTCCCCGCCGGCAACGGCGACACCGTGTTGTCCGCCAGCGTCCACGTCCCGTCCCCGTTGTTCGTCGCCGCGTAGTCGCTGCCGTTGACGCTCACCACGATGCTCACGTTCGGGTCGTTGTCGCTGACCGTCCCCGTCAGCTCGGGCGTGTCGTCCGTCGTCTGCAACGCGTCCACCGTCACCACCGGCACCGTCGTGTCCGTTACGCCGTTGTACTGCGCGTTCAGGTCCGCAAGGAGTTGTGTCGGGTTGACTGGCAGGTTCGGGTTTCCGCTTGGGACGTTGGGGATGTTGTCATCCCAGAATGCGTTGACCCAGGACGAACCGGAGGCATGAGGCGGATCGCCTACGCCGAAGCCTCGGTTGCCCCAGAACCAGGTCGGGCCTTTGCCGTAGGTCCCTTCCTTGGCAAAGTAGCTGCCGCCGCCGCCGGGGCTGCCGTTGGACGTGATGAACGACCCGGGCTGTTGGTATACGACGTTATCGATGAAGTAGTTGTTTTCAGTCAGGCCCCACGCGGGGTTGGACTTGGTGCCGTTGTCCGCCCAGCCCATCTGCCAGCCGCTGTTGGGGTTCTCGAAGTCGGCCATGATCGCCAGACCGCGGATGAAGTAGCTGTCGTTGGTCGATTCTTCAACGAAACCGGCCCATCGGCCAGCCCCGAGCGAGACGTTCTCGTAAGCAATCGCGTACTGGGTGTTGAAGTCCCAGTCGAGGCTGTCCACCCCGGCGTTCTGGATGAAATTGTGCACGGCACGGAAGTTGGTGGTCAGCAGGCTCCAGATGGCGCGGTCGAGGGTGTCGTGGATGTAGTTGTTCTTGACGACGATGTTGTCCAGCCCGCCACCGTGCGCAACCACACCCTCCCAGACGTGGTGAATCTCGAAACCTTCAACCGTGATGTTGTCGGAGCCGTTACCCATGACAACAGCAGAAGCGTGTGGGGAATTGACGTTCAGGTCGTTGGTGCTGTGCAGGACGGCAT
Organism: uncultured Phycisphaeraceae bacterium; assembly: GCA_964544195.1. Taxonomy (GTDB): domain Bacteria; phylum Planctomycetota; class Phycisphaerae; order Phycisphaerales; family Phycisphaeraceae; genus CAZJCN01. The sequence goes on from CAZJCN010000009.1 coordinate 3,759, forward strand.
TGTTGATCCCGATGATGTTGACGTTCTGCTTGCCCATCACACGGAAGATCGCGCTGGCGCTGGTACCGGTGTTTTCAGCACTGTGGACGCCTCCGGGCGCGGTGAACGTGCCGGCATAGAAGATGCTGCCGTCGACGTAGATGTTGACGTTGCTGGGCACATCAAAGCTGCTGGTTCGGGTGATGTTGCCTTGGATGAGATAGTTCTTGGGGTTGTTGGTGGTGCCGGCGGTGATCTGCGAGAACTGGCTGCCGCTGGTGATGACCGTTGCGTTGGCGGGAACGGTGTGCGAGTGGTTCAGCCCGGTGAGCACGTTGGCGAGGATCGGCTCGGCGAGGATCTGGTTGCGGTAGGTGTTGGTGTCGATGTAATTCGTGGCCTGAGCGTTGATACCCGCCGCGGTCAAGTCCGCGATCGTGACCGAAAACAACACGCGGTCTTCGAGGGATTCGAAGATCGGCCTGTCGTCATGGGAAGGGCAGTGAGTCATGGCGGGCCGATATGTCTGCATCCGTATAAACCTCCATCACGCCACCCGCTTGCCGAAGTCTCAGCCGGGGTGGTCAGTCAGACGATCCACGATAGCTCTATAGGTTTGGTGCTCCACACGTCGACCGGAGACACGGCACCCAACGCTTTAGTACTTTATCACCGGGGCGGGCCGAATCAAGATTTTTTTTCACTTTTACGCACGCACATGGTGCTTTTGGCGCAAGTTAGCAGCTGGCCCGCACCCGGACGAAGCGTGGGCTATCGGAAGATTAACGATTTTAAGGCCGTGATTTAGCGAAACGAGGTCAATCGTGACGGATGATCCGGTAGTTCGGCTTTTCCCACTTCGGGTCGATCCGGATCGTGGCGGGGGGCACGTCGAGTTCGCCCTTGGCTTCCCGGACAAGCCGATCACACAAACGCCGCATCTCTTCCAGAACCTCTCGGCATGTCGGATCGTCGACGAGATTGCGGGTCTCCTCCGGGTCGTCCGTCATGTTGAACAACTCCTCGTATACCGCTGGCTCGCCGAGGATGGTCGAGGTCAAATGGATGCGATAAGACTCGCGGATCTCGGGTGTGTTGACATAAATCATGTCCGGCGGGGTCTTGGCGCGGAGCTTGTCGTTGTCGTTCCGGAAATAACGGATGTAACGCCAGTCTGCGGTCCGCACGGTTTCGCATCGCGGGTTGCCGAACACGTTCGACCAGAGGTTTTCCCCGAACGCGGCAGAACGCCAGTCTGTGCTTTGGCCCGACAGCAGTGGGGTCAGATCCCGGCCCTGCATCGTGTCGGGTGGTTCGGCACCGGCCCAACGCAGCATGGTCGGCGCCAGATCGATCGAAAGCACCAGGTCTTTCAGTCGTCGGCCGCGTTGGTTCTCCGGCAGCCGTGGGTCATAGATCACCAACGGAACCCGCATGCAATCTTCGTAGCACAAGGCCTTACCACCCAAACCGAACTCGCCGTGCATGATCCCGTGGTCCGAGGTGAAGACCAGGATCGTGTTGTCCGCGAGACCGAGTTCAGCGAGCTTGGCCCGGAGTCGGCCGATCATGGCATCGACCCCCGTAATCGTCTGGTACTCACGCACCATCATCTCACGCAACGTCTCAGGGGTGTTGACATAGTCGTAGATCTCCTGACGCAGGTCGGTGCGTAGGACGTCCGGCGGGAGCTTGGGCATTTTGATTTCGTCCTTCGGGACGTAGTGAGGCGGCAGCGGGAGGTTTGGCAGCAGATCCCGGTAAAGAGTCCGGTAGATCTCCGGGTCCTGCGGGCGCATGCGCATCGTGCTGGTGCTGGCACCGTGCGGAACATTCAGGCACAGCGACAGGCAGAAAGGTTTGTCGGCCGGGCGGACTTGAAGGAACTGTTCTGCTTTGGCGATGAAGTCGGCGTTTGAGCCGGGCTCAAGAAACGCCATGATGCCTTCTTCGAGGACTTCAACCTGCGTGTCTGCTTTGGCGTTGTCGAAGATCGCGTGTCGTTCTTTGGGATAGAAAGTCAGGTGGTGATGGCCGGCGTACCAGTAATCGAAACTTTGCTCGATGATGCCGGTGTAATAGCCCTTTTCGCCGATCGGCACATGATTCTTACCGATGTAGGCGGTCACATAGCCGGCCTTTCGGAGTTGGACGGGGTAACTGTTTTCCCAAGCTTCGCGAGCCATGGAAGTGCCGGAGTTGAAGTTGATCCCGTGTCGCCGTTCATATTGACCGAGAAAATACGAGGCTCGGCTCGGTGTGCAGATCGCTGAGGTCACATAGGCCCGTTCGAAGACCACCGCTTCTTCGGCAAGTTGATCCAGATTGGGTGTCCGGCAGACAGGGTTCCCCATGAATCCCAACGAGTCGGCCCGCTGGTCGTCGGTGAGAATGAAGATGATGTTGGGTCGGCGCGTGTCCATGGTTGCGTCGTGATGTGCCTCAGAACCCGAGACAGGTGTCTGGAACAGAATAACCAGCAAGGATGCGATCGTGATAATCAGCCGTTTCATCTTCATGTGTCCTCGTGTCGCAACCGGTCAGTTGAAATCCATGCCCGACCAGAACTCTTTTCCCCAGGGAGATTGAATGTCACCCTGTGCGTTTGCCAGCTCGATCAGTCTTCGACGTAAATCAGTGAGGGTCTTTCCGTATCCGGGTGCATCCGCCAGATTCTTCAGCTCGTTCGGGTCGTCGGCCATGTCGAACAGCTGTGTGTGACGTTTCCCGTGGACGTGGTATTCGATCAGCTTGTATCGATGATCACGCACGCCACGCATCAGGGATTGATACACAAGGTAGACGTCCGGCCTCTCCGGCTGGTTCTCGTCTCGGATAGCGGGGGTCAGGTCGAGCCCCTCGACGGACTCGGGTATGTCGACACCGATCAACCCGCAGATCGTCGGGAAGATATCGCAGGTCATGGCGAACCCGTGGCGCTGCTGTGAAGCGGGGATGTCGGGGCCGGCAAAGATCATTGGGACACGGACGCTCGGGTCGTACAGGTTCTGCTTGCCGAACAGGCCGTGCGAACCCAGCGCAATCCCGTGATCCGCGGAGAAGATCACAATCGTGTTGTCCAGACGACCCGTTTCCTCCAAGGCGTCGAGTACCCGTCCCAATTGCGCGTCGAGGTGGGTAATCATGGCGTAGTAATCGCCGAGGTGTTCGCGGGTTTCTTCTTTGGTTCGTGGTGAGCCGGCGAGTTTTTCGTCTCGGATGTCATGAACACCGGCATCGAACGGGTGTCGGGGCATGAAATTATCAGGCAGGGGCAGTTCTTGGTCGTTGTATCGCTGACGGTATTCGTCAGGCATCACGCGGGGGTCATGCGGAGCCATGAACGCCAGGTACAGGAACATCGGTTCGGGGCCGACGTGATTCCGGACGATGGACACAGCCGCGTCGCCGAAGATGTCCGTCGAGTGTCTGCCCGGGTGGATGTGGTCGCAGGGATAGATTTCTTCGTGTTTACTGATAAACGGGTTGCTGACTTTTCGGATGGTTGTGTCATAGCGCCCGGCCGGGTCGAAATGACAGAGCGGGACGTTCCAGTGGTCAGCCATCCCACCGAAGAAAATCTCATCACCGCCTGTGAAACTGCGTGCGAAGGATTCGGTGCCGTTATGCCACTTACCGACGCCGTAGGTTTTGTAGCCGTGGCGTTGCAGGTGTTCGCCAAGGAGCGTGTGTTCGCGCGGGATAGTCGCGCCGCTGTTTTCAAGCCGGAACAGGGTCTTGCCGGTGTGGAGCATGGCCCGGCTTGGCATGCAGACGGCGGCATGGGTGCTCCCGCCGTGATGGGCTTCGGTGAAGCAGGTTCCCCGGTGGACCAGCCGGTCGAGATTGGGTGTATGAATCTGCGGGTTGTTCAGGGCGTGAATGGTGTTGAATCGCTGGTCATCGACAAAGCACAGCAGGATGTCGGGTCGTCTTCGACTCATGATGGACCTTCCACATGTCGATGACGGATGCGAGCCTCAACACGTCAGCCGATCACACGCCCGGTGTCTGGTCAACCAGGGGCAACAGGTTGGTTTTGATTGACGCTTCGTTGTCACCGATCCGGGCCTGATACAGCCCCCAGCGTTCCAAGTGGGAAAGGCTCTGTCCCGGCGCCAGTTTTGTCAACGGCCCAAGCGTTTCGACCTCCAGGAAGTCCGGCATGGTGAACAGCTCGCAGTTGCAGCCCATGTCGGGATAGGTCTTGTCGGGATCGAACGCGAAACGCTTGACGAATACGTCGTTGTTCAGGGTGTATGCCGCCCAGCCCAGCGTGTTGCCGGCCCCGACTTTTTGCTTGCTCGGGATGCTGTTGTCCTGCCGAAGCTGGATGAACTCCTTGCCCCAGGTCCAGCGCGGGTCGCTCATATCAATGAAATGCCAGAGTACCAGTGGGCGGGCAGGCACCAGGCAGTCGGGATGGGGCTTATAGGGTTCTTGCGGGACGATGGCCCGACCGCCGGCCGCCATCACACTCAAGCACCAGGGCGACAGCTCCACATCCCAGACCCCGATATTGGTGATCCGATGGTTCAGCAGCACCTTGCTGTCGGGTTCGAGGGTGATGTCGATGCCCAGTTGCAGGTTGTTGGAATGTTCCGGCGGAGGGGTGAGCCGAAGCGTTCTGCCGTCCCATTCATGCTGTACCGGATTGTTGTCCGGGTAATAGGTCCGGGGCATGACCTCGGGGGCATGCCAGAGCCGATGCCCGCCATAGCTGAGCCATTCGTCGCCGCCGGTTTTACCGACCTGATCCGGGAAGTTGTGAAAGAGGTTCTGACCGTCGACGAAGCCGAAGCGGATCACGCGCGGCCCCACATCGAGGGTCACGATCAGTTCCACCTTGCCGTCAGTCAGCTTCAGGCAGTTGTCCCAGCCGGCGTAAGAAACTTTTTCCAATTGCATGGCTTGATCCCGAGGTCATCATGAATCACGGATGACCGTTGTTTCACGTTTATTGCTTGATGATGCCGTCCTCATCCCACAGGTCGCGCCAGTCCTGGTTTTCCTTCCAGAGGAAGACCTGGCCCTTGATCAATCGACAATTGCGGTCGATCGAGGCGATCTGCTGCATTTCCTCGTCACTGAGCGGCGGGGTGGTGGTGCACTTGAGGTTAGCGGTGTAATTGCGAGGGTTGGTTGAGAACGGGATCGGGACCTGTCCTCGCTGGACCGCCCACTTGACGCAGAGGGTGGCCGGGTGGATGCCGTGACGCTGGGCGATCTCGATGATGACCGGGTCCTCGGTGGGCGAGGTGTCTTCCGGGGTGCGATCCCGTTCCGGTCGGCCGGGTGAACCGATGGGGCAGAACCCGATCGGCAGGATCTGATGGTCGATGCAGTACTGGAACAGCTTGGGCTGCTGGAAGTGCGGATGCAGTTCCATTTCGTTGGTGACCGGCTTGATATTCGCGTCACGCAGCAACAGTTCGAGCTTGGGGATCGTCATGTTCGACGTGCCGATGTGGCGGACCAGCCCCTTCTCGACCAGCTTTTCCATTGCGCCCCACGTGGCCATGTAGTTTTCATGGATGTAGGGCTTGGCGTTCGGGTTGTGATAATCCGGGTCGCAGCCGGGGGGGTGGTAGTTGGGGAACGGCCAATGCACGAGGTACAGGTCCAGGTAATCCAGCTGCAGGTCGCGCAGTGACTGTTCGCAGGCCGGGAGAACGTCTTTCGGATCGTGCTTGTCGTTCCAGAGCTTGGAGGTGATCCAGAGTTCCTCACGCTTGACCACGCCGGAGTCGAACACTTCTTTGAGGACTTGGCCGATCTGCGCCTCGTTGCCGTAGACCGCGGCACAATCGATGTGGCGGTACCCGACATGGATGGCGCCGCGGACGGCTTCGGCGACGGTCTCGGCGGACACGTGGTCGGACCCGAAGGTGCCCAGCCCGACCGCTGGGATCTCGGCGCCGGAAGCGAGCTTCCGCTTCGGCACGAGTGCCGGATCGATCTGTTCCGTAATCTGATCTAAATGGCTCACGGTGTTTCCTTCGTATTCAGGGTCGAGGTTGATTCGTGTTGGTCAATCGTTGAAAACGATGCAGACTTTGGCGGTCTGTCCCTTGTCGGCAAGGTCATAGGCCTGTGCCGCTTCTTCGAGAGGCAGTTGAGGACCACCGGTCTTTTCCGGGTGCACGTCGAGTCGGGACAGAAGCTCAGCAAGCTGCGCCATGTGCAGGCGAGAGGTAACCCACGAGCCGAACAGTGTGATCTGTTCGTGGATCAGGAACGGCGACACGTCGAACTCGACTTTGCCGCCTTCGCCGACAAACCCGCATCGACCCCACTGACGGGTGCCCTTGAGTGCGAGCAACCGAGCGGGCGCGGCACCGGAGCAATCGATACTGGCTTCGCAGCCCTTGCCCTTGGTCAGCGCCTTGATCTGATCCAACGCGTTGTCATCACTGGGCAGGACGTGATCCACCAGCGGGACCCCGGCTTTGTATTTCATCTGCTTGGCCAGTTCGAGTCGGCCCTGGCTGATATCGACGCCGATGATTTCGCTGACGCCGAGCGCCCGTCCGAGCTGCGCCGCCGCCAGGCCGACCGGCCCAAGCCCGGTGATCAGCAGGCGGTCCCGTCCGTTGACCTGCATCCGGGTCAGACATTCCCAAGCCGTGCCGAAGCCGCAGGCCATGAAAGCGCCGTCGACGTAGCTGAGGTTGTCCGGCAGGGGCACACAGTCCTGTTCCTCGACGAGGATGTAGGGTGCGTGTCCACCGTCGCGCTGCCAGCCATAGGCCTTGCGGTGTTTCTCGCTGTGGCAGCTGATCTGATAGCCGTGCATACAGTCTTCGCAGCATCCGCAGCCGGAGATGTGGTAGATGATGACGCGGTCGCCTTCCTTGCGTTCCCGGCAGCCCGGGCCGACGGCGACGATCTGTCCGCAGGGTTCGTGCCCGGCGATCACGTTCTGGTACGCCTCGGGACCTTTGCCAAGGTGCTCCCGGTAGATCGCGCGGATGTCGCTGCCGCAGATCGACGAGGCCTTGGTCTTGACCAGGACCTGACGATAACCCGGCTCGGGGACGGGGAACTCCTTGAACTCAACGGTGCTGTTGCCCGGCAGAATGACGCCGGTCATGGTGTCGGTAGCGGTAGTCATGGTCGACCTCCGTGGGTTGGTAACGCGTCAGGATATCCGGGTGACGATTTTTGCCCTGATCTTCCGGATTGAACGACATTATTGGGCAATAGAGGCGATTTGACATGGCTAGGATTGACTCAATAATGGATATTATTGACTTCTCTCTTCCGGTGTTGGCGGCTTTGGCCTGATCTCGGCTCAAGACGGAAACATGGCATGTCACAACCTTCTGCCCAGCCGCCGTTTATTTCCCAGCAGGTGACCCGGGCACGGTACCGCTTCCCGGATATGGACCCGAAGCAGGGGGATGGGCTGGCGATCGTGTGCGCGGGGGTGGAGCAATGTGAGCCGACTTACGCCATCAACCGACGCGACTTTCCGTATCACTCGATCGAATATGTTCAGCAGGGCGGCGGCTCGCTGGTCCTGGCCGGGCAAGTGCATCACCTGTCTTCGGGTTGGGTGTTCAGTTACGGCCCCGGGTTGGCGCACCGGATCACGTCGGACCCGTCGGCACCGATGACCAAGTATTTCGTGGATTTCACCGGGCTGCGCAGCGAGGAGTTATTACGTGAATCGGGTTTGGGAGTGGGGCGTGCGGTGGGGCTGAGCGGCGCCAATCGTGTCCGGGACATTTTTGAAGGGTTGCTGGAAACAAGTGCCGGCGAGTCGCCCGCCAGCGCTAGGCTGATGGTCAAGTGGCTGGAGGTTTTGGCGCTGACGATCGGCGAGCTGGCCGGCCCCCGTGAACACGACGGCAGTCACCACGGCCGGGCTGTGCAGTCGTATCGTGCGGCAAGGTCATACATCGAGCAGCGCTACCTCAAGCTCAACACGCTTGAACAGATCGCGGCCGGGTGCGCCATGGATGGGGCGTACTTGTGTCGGTTGTTTGCCAGGTTCGATACCCAGAGCCCGTATCAGTTTCTGATCCGGTTGAAGATGAATCACGCTGCGACTTTGTTGTTGCGCTCCGGCCGGCTGGTCAAAGAGGTGGCGGCCGAGGTCGGTTATCGTGATCCGTATCATTTCTCCCGAGTCTTCAAGCGCGTGCACGGCATCCCGCCTGAGCAGGTGGCCAAGGGGGCCGGGCCGCAGGAGAGCGCAGCCGAAACATCCTGAAACGGGGTTGGGTATGATTCCTGTCTGAGAGATGCCCCTCATTTTCAGGTAGTTTTCGCCATGGCTGAATCCCGTAACGTGATCGTGTTCCTCTGTGACCAGCTTCGGCCGGATTTTCTGAGTCTTTATGGGTGTGATGCGGTTCCCACGCCCAATCTTGAACGCCTGGCGAAGATGGGGGTGGTCTTCGACCGCGCCATCACGCAGGCGCCGGTCTGTGCCCCGTCCCGCGCGTGCATGATGACCGGGCGATACGTCTCCGATCACGGGGTGTGGTCAAATGACCTGCCGTTTCGGGACGGCCTGGAATACGTGGCTGAACGATTCAATGCGATGGGGTATGCGACCGGCGCGTTCGGCAAGCTGCATCATTGCCCGCCCGACGATGCCAAGGGTTTTCAGGTCTATCACGCGATGGAAGAAGGCCGGCTCGGCGACCGTGAGCCATACGTACAGTGGCTCAAACAGCGACATCCCGAAGTGACGGGCTTCTGGAACATGGATGGCTACGCTTTCCGATACACCGAGAAGGATTATTACGAGTACTGGATCGCGTCCAACGCGATGGAGTTTTTCGAGCAGCAGACGGGGGCCGGGCGTCCTTTCTTCGGGTGGGTGTCGTTCCAAGGGCCGCACACGCCTTACGACCCGCCGCCTGAGGTCCGGGGGACGGTGGACGTGGACCGGATCCCCAAGCCGTTGAAGCGGAAAGACGGTTACGACACGGTACCGCATCACCGGATTCGTGAGGTGACGTTCGGCCTGCATGACCAGGAGGACATCCGCGCCCGGCGGATCGCTTATGCGGAGATGATCGTGGCCATTGACCGGCAGATCGGTCGGGTGCTCGACAAGATCGAAGCGCTGGGGCAGATGGACAACACCACGTTCATCTTCTCCGCGGATCACGGCGACCTGCTCGGTGATTTCAACCTCAACGAGAAAGGCGTGTTCCCGTATCGCGGCTGCCTGGACGTGCCGATGATCGTCGCCAACCATCCGGACCTGCCCCGCGGTGCGCGCAGCCGATCGCTGGTCGGCACGATCGACATCCCCGGCACCGCGTTGGCGGTTGCGGGTGACGATCAGCCCTTTGGTGTGTCACGCAACATGATCGAGCTGGGGCGACCGGACCCCGTCAACCCGCGCACCACCAATTTCAGTGAGTTCTGCGACGGGATGAAACTGGTCGAGAATGAACGGTACCGGTTTGCGTACTACCCGTTCACCGGCCGGGCCGAGTTGTTCGATCTGGACAACGACCCCGACCAGTTGACCAATCTTGCCGACGACCCGGCTTATGCGCCGTTGCGGGTCGAGATGATGCAACACCTGTTGGAGTATCAATTGATCGCCAAGGGCGTGGTGGTCGAGGCACACGATATGGTGGTGGAAGCGCAGCATGAGCTGAACATCAAGCACCCGGCTTGGGCGAAGCAGATGCCCATCGTGTTCCCGCTGACCAAAGAAAAGTACGAGGCTTTGAAGGCAGCCGGTCTGCCCGCGGATATGAACCGATTCTGTGAAGGCACCAAGCCGCTCAACTGCTACCAGCCGGCGTACTGGGAGGCGTGACATTCTGTGGCGGCCGACGGGCCGGGTTAGACACTCTGAATATCGCAGCTAAAATACTTTACACCCCGGAAAAATGATCAGGTTCCAGTCTTCGTTCTGACACCCCGAGTGAGTACTTCTCATGCGTATGGGTTTTGACCTTCTCCGACTTGTGATGGGGATTCTGGTTGTGACGACAACTATTGCTTCCAGCGACGTACAAGCCGAACCGGCCGGCGACCGGCCGAATGTCATTTTCGTCATCACCGATGACCAGGGTTATGGTGACTTGAGCTGCACGGGCAACCCGGTGCTGCGCACGCCGAATATTGATGCGTTCCATGATGACGCGGTTCGGTTTACGAACTTCCACGTCGGGCCGACCTGTGCGCCCACGCGCGCGAGCCTGTTGACCGGGCACTATTCGGGCAGCACGGGGGTGTGGCACACGATCGGCGGGCGGTCGCTGGTGCGTGAACAGGAATGGATGCTGCCGCAGGCGATGGCGACCAGCGGTTACAAGACCGCGATGTTCGGCAAGTGGCACCTCGGCGACAACTACCCCTACCGGCCACAGGACCGCGGGTTCCAGACCGTTGTTCAGCACGAGGGCGGCGGCATCGGGCAGCAACCCGACCACTGGGGTAACGATTACTTCGACGATACCTACCTGGTCAACGGCGAACCCAAACAGTTCAAGGGCTACTGCACCGACGTCTGGTTTGATCTGGCTGAGCAGTTCATCAAGGAGAACAAGGACCAGCCGTTCTTTTTGTACCTGGCACCCAACGCACCGCACAGTCCCTATAACGTGCCGGACAAGTATTATCAGAAATACAAGGGCAAGATCGACGATTGGGTGGCGCGGTTCTATGGCATGATCGATCACATCGATGAACGCTTCGCCCAATTGCGAGCCTTGCTTGCGGAGTTGGGGCTTGAGGAAAACACGATCCTGATCTTCATGACGGACAACGGGTCGTCATGCTCGCTGACCGACAAGCAAGGCTTCCCGCGCGAGGGCTTCAACGCCGGGCTGCGTGGAGGCAAAGGCTCTGCCTACGACGGCGGACATCGTGTGCCGTTCTTTATCCGTTGGCCCAAGGGCGGGATCACCGGCGGACGTGACATCGACACGCTGACCGCCAACATCGACTTCATGCCCACGATCATGGACTTGTGCGGCGTGCCGAGGCGCATCAATTACGACTTCCACGGCACAAGCCTGCGCCCCCTGTTGGAAGGGAAAACCGACGGCTGGCCGGAGCGCAAGGTCGTCACCGAGTCGCAGCGCGTCCCCGAACCGATCAAGTGGCGGAAAAGCTGCGTGATGACCGAACGTTGGCGGTTGATCGAGGGCAAGGAGTTATACGACATCCTCGCGGACCCCGGCCAACGTGTGGACGTGGCCAAGGACCACCCGGACGTGGTCGCGGAACTGCGCCAGGCTTATGAGCAGTGGTACGACCTGGTGTATGAGGGCGCGGAAAAGCCGATCCCGATCGCCATCGGAGACCCCGGCTGTCCGACCCCGACCACGTTGAACTCGCACGACTGGCGTTACCCCGAAGCGCAGGGGGATGTGGCCTGGAACCAGGGGCAGATCCGTAAGGGATTCTTCGGCACCGGTTACTGGGAGGTGGATGTCAAGCGAGCGGGGCGTTACCGGATCGATCTTCGCCGCTGGCCGATCGAATCCGGGCACAGGCTTGGTGATGCGATCGAGGGCGACGACATCGAATGGAATCGTGATGAAACCGACCCCGGTTATCACCACTGGTATACGGGCGGCAATCGGCTGGATATCCGCTCAGCAAGCCTCATGGTCGGGGACCGGACCCACACGCAAGCCGCGAACCCGGAAGAATCCTGTGTGGTCTTCGAGCTGGATCTGCCACAAGGCTATACCACGATGGAGGCCCGGTTCGTGACCGGCGACAGCCAGGAATTCGGGGCGTACTACGCATATATCACCTATCTGGGTGAATGACGACTTGATCTCGATCACCGTTGGGCATGAAGGGAGGCGCGATGCGTTTTCAGAATATCTTCTTGGCGCTGTTGATTGGTTGGCTGGTCTTGATTCCTGTGGTACACGGGGAGGAGGCACGCAAGCCGAACGTGGTGCTGTTTCTGATAGACGACCTGAATCATTTCGGTGTCGGGGCGTACGGGGCGGTGTCGGTCAAGTCATTGCAGGGATTTTTCGATGACACGCCGATTCACACGACGAACATTGACCGATTGGCACGGGAAGGGGTACGGTGCGATCAGGCGTATGTGTATCCGCTGTGTGAGAACACGCGCGTGGCGTTGATGACCGGGATGCACAACGGACGGAACTTCATGGCGCCCAAGGCCCTGCACGAATCGCAGATCACGTTCGGCGACGTATTCCAGCGCGCCGGTTACGCCACGGGTATTTTCGGCAAGTGGAAGCAGACGCGAGGCACGCCGGATGCGCCGGCCGACACCTACATCTTCCGGTTCGGTTGGGACGAGTTTCTGTGCTTCGACGTGACCAACACCGCCCGCGGTTGGAACCGCCATATCGATCCGACGTTATTCAGGAACGGTGAGGAGATCGTGTACACCGATCTGTCCCCGGTCGACCCGGAGACCGGCCGACGTTGGTACGGGCCGGACCTGGTCAACCGCGCGGCGTTGGATTTCATCGACCGGCACAAGGACGAACCGTTCTTCCTGTATTACCCGATGCTGCTGGTCCACGACGAGCACACCCCGACACCCGACTCACAGCCGCCGTCGGTTTACGATGAGTTTGATACCAGGACGAAGACCGAGTTCGGCCACCTCAAGGGCGATGATCGGCGTTACTTCCCCGACATGATCGCCTACACCGACAAGATGATCGGCAAGGTCATCGACAAGCTCGACGAACTTGGGCTGCGAGAAAACACGCTGGTGATCGTGTTGGGTGACAACGGTGCGAAGGCCTGCTTCTCGTTTACGTTGGCGGATGGGACGGAGCGCCGGGGCGGCAAAGGACATAATCGTGACCGTGGAGAACATGTGCCTCTGGTTTTCAGTTGGCCCGGCACGATCCCGGCTTCACCCGACAGTGACATCCGGAGCTATGCCGGCCTGTTCGACGTCACCGATATCTACCCGACGTTGTTGGATGCCTGCGGGATCGCGGTCCCCAATGCGGACAAGATCGACGGGATCAGCGCCTGGCCTCAGCTTCTCGACAGAACGGATCAACCTCATCGCGAAGCGATCTACCGGTGGTATAACGCCAATCGTCCCATCACCGACCTTGAAAAGAAGGTGGAGTTTGCATTCACCGCTGATTTCAAGCGATACGCACCTCACGGGCCTTTTAAAGACGGACGTTTTTTCGACCTGCGTGACGATCTGGATGAGACAGCCGGTGGCCAGGTCCTCAAGATCGGGTGGGACAACTACTATTATGCCGGGCTGGATATCCACCACCTGACCCCCGAACAGCAGGAAGCCTATGACATGCTCGGGAAGGTATTGGAGCGTCACTCGTACATCCCGGTCGAACGGCTGGGTATTGCCGGGGCTTTTGATTCACTTAAGGTCGGCCAAACGGTGGAGCTGGCCTGCAAGGTCGTTCCTGCCAACGCGACACGTAACAATGTCATCTGGGAATCCAGCGACCCGTCGGTCGTCAGCATCGACAAGTTTGGCCAAGCGACGGCTCACAAGCCGGGCCGGGTCACGATCCGGGTCTTTTCGTGGGACGATGCCTACCCGGTTGCCAATGGAAAAGCACCCGCCTATCGCCGAGACGGCATTCAGGACGCGATTGAGCTGACGGTTGTACCGGAATGATTGATCCTTAGGGGGCTTTGGCTGTCAGCCAGCTTTCATCCAGCGCGATCGGTTCAGGCACGATCTCGGCTGGGAGCTTGAGTTGCTTGTCGTCGGCACCCAAGGCGAAGTCGCTGATGGTGTAGTGGTTTTCCTTCCGCCAGTCGCATTCGACCCGGCCGTCACCCAGGACGATCCGCCCGAGCTTGTCGCGCAGGTAATCCGCTAGGGCCACATAGTTCGGGTGATCGGCCACGTTAAAGCGTTCGGCCGGGTCCACGCGCAGATCGTACAGCGCCATCTCCACATCGTTTCTGGGCGCTTCCAGTGCCCAGCGGATGTCTTGTCCCGGTTCGTAGCCTTGCCCAGGCTTGCCGTTCCAAGGCCGAACACGCATCGAGAACGCGAACTGCTTTGTCCGCAGGTAGGCGCGGGGTCCGTAGACGTGGTTCATCTCGCCGATTACGTAATCACGTTTGATTTTACCAGTTACGATGTCAGCGAGATTGAATCCGTCCAAGTGCTCAAGGTCCGGGTTATCCAAATCGGCTCCGGCATGAGCGAGGATCGTTGGGACAAAGTCCACGTACTCAACATATTCATCTACGACATGTCCTGCGGGGAAGGTTTGGTCGTCTGATGAAACGACGATCACCGCACCCTGATTGGATTTTTCATAAGGCCCGAACTTGGAGCTGATCCCCTGTTCTCCGAGGTGCCAGCCGTGGTCGCCGCAGACGTAGATGATCAGGTAGGGGTCGTTTCGCTTTTTGCAGAAGTCTTCAAACGCGCGGACCGCCCGTCCAACCAGGCTGTCGCCATAGGCGCAGAAGGCGTAGTAGTCGCGGATCATCTGCTGTTTTTCCGCGTCGGTCAGGTCGTCAACCTTGTAGTGCTGATAATGTTTGACCAGTTGCGGGGGCAGGCGTTTGAGCTGCTCCTTCGTAAACTCGGGCACGTGATAGACCTTGTCCTTAAACCGGTCGCGGAAGGACTGCGGCGGCAAGACGGGGGTATGTGGGAAGTGGAATCCGATCTGGATGCTCACCGGTTTATCCGGGTCTGGACCGGTGGAGACGATCTCGCCGTCACCGTTCAGAAACGATTCCATCGAACGCACGATGTAGGCGTCGAGAGTCCGGTCTTCGGGCATGGGGCTTCGGCCGCCGATGATCAATTTGCTGTTGAGGCGGGTGTACGCTCGGAGGATATCCAGTCGTTTATCGAGCGCGGCACGTTGTTGCTCTAAAGCGGATAGTTCTTCGGGGTCTACTTCGCCGGCAGGGGTAAACAGACGTTCGCGTGTTCCGTCGGGGAAGAAAAATACTTCTTCTCGACCAAGCGGGGCGGGCTTGCCGTCGATCCGGCCCCAGACCTCCTTGCTGTAGTAATCGGTCAGCCCTTTATATTTCAGGTCTTTGTTGAAATCCACACACACATCGAAGTACGGCGGCATGTTCCACGTCAGGCCCGGGCCCCACTCGTAGATCCTGAATCCGAGCTTGCCAAAGTAAGCGGTGAAGTAACCGCGTTCAGCCATGCGTTGAGGAAAGATCGGTTGAGAGAACCCGGGCATGGCGTGAGCCTGTTCGAACCCATAGATGCCGTTATGGCTTGGATACAGGCCAGTGATCATCGAGGCCCGCGATGGTGCGCAGCCGGGGGAGTTGCAGTAGGCTTGGGTGAAGAGGGTGCCGCGGGCCGCCAAGGCGTCGATGTTTGGTGATTCGACGTGTCCCAGCGGGCTTTGATCCTGCCCGAACACCGCCCGATTATAGCATGTCAGGGAGTCTGGACGTTGGTCATCGGTGACGATCCACAGGATGTTGGGAGATTTGGCATGGGCCGTTCCAATCCCCGTCAGCAGCAGATACAGCATGAAAGTGATACCCGTCATGGTGGTCTGTAAAGCCTTCAACCGGGTGGGCTTTTGTTTGTTGCGCCGGGTGTGGGTTGTGGTAGCATCCATGGTTGGACCTCGTGTGTCAGGGCAGGGATTTTTGACGGCCGTCAGGTATTGAACCGACTGGTAATCACCAGCCTATTCTACTATGATTAAATACTTAAGTTAAGCCGAATATCTTGGGAACGGCTACCCTCGGGAAGGAAAGGAACCCTATGTATCAGCAACGGGAAATACAGGCTCTGGGTTGGATAGCGGTCGCTTGTGTCGGGTTGACCAGTACCGCCTGTCGGGCCGATACCGCAGTACACGCGACGGTCGATCTCACCGCTCAGCGCTACATCGGGCAAGTGTCGGAGCTGGACCGAAAGAAGTTCATCAATGTCCATTCGGATTTCATGGACACCGACGTCACCGTCGAGGAGATGAATTATGTTGTCAATGAGTTAGGTGTCGGCTTTGGACGCCTGTTCAGCAGCCCGTTTTATTTTTATGACGGCGACGAGCCGTACCTCACCCAGGAACAGGCCAAGGCGATATCGCGGGGTGTGAAGGACATCGTTTCCAAGCATCCGCTGTACCGGTTCCGCACCGGTCGGCGTGTCGTGACCGATCACCCGTACATCGTGTTCAGCATGGATAAGGACCCGGTCGCCGCGGCGGAGTGGGCGGCGAACTTTTTCCTTTACTGCTATGACGACGACTATCGGCCGGAGTATTACGAGCCGATGAACGAGCCGTTTGTCCATGCCGGCGAGTTCGGCAAGGACCAGGAAGCCGTACGCCGGCAGATGACCGAGTGGTTCAAGCAGATTGGTAAGGCGTTCGACGAGAAAGGCGTACCAACTAAGGTGGTGGGTTACGCCTCGGCTTGGCCATCCATGGAGTTGTGGGACTTCAAACACTTCCGTGAGCGGATGAAGATGTTCATGGATGAGGCGGGGCCGTACATGGACGCGTTCTCGGTTCACCTGTACGACGGCACGAACGTGACCGGGCAGGACAACCGCCGAACCGGCAGCAACGCGGAGGCCATCCTGGATCTGATCGAAACCTACAGCTTCTACAAGTGGGATACGGTCAAGCCGCACGCGCTGACCGAGTTCGGTGATATCCCCAAGGGGTACCCGCCGGGGTACAGTGATACCCGTCACTCTCAGGAAATCCGTGCGATCAACCAGTTGCTTTTCGCGTTTCTAGAGCGGGAAGACCGGATCGAGATCGCGGTGCCGTTTATTACACTCAAGTCATCTTGGTACTATAACGACCCGAAAAACAAGTATGAGCCATACGGTGTGGACCTGTACCGTCCCGATCCGGACAAGATCGTGGACGGCCGGGTCGAGGGTTTTATCAAGACTCCCAAGTTCCGGTTCTACGAGTTCTGGCAGGGGGTGAAGGGGCGTCGGGCCGCGACCGTGTCGGATGATCCGGATATCTACGTCCGCGCGTTTGTGGACGGTCGGGATGCTTACGTCGGGTTGTGCAGTCTGGAATCATCATCGACGCCCGTGAAGCTGGACGTGCGGTTTGATCCCAAGCAGCGGCCCGAACAGATCACGCTCAAGCGGTTGTATATCCCCTCGGACAATCCCGCCCGTTACACAGTCGAAACACTCGACGCGCCGCCGACTGAGATTGTGTTGGAGCCGCACGAATCGGTGCTCTATCACTACCGGTTTGATCAACCGATCCAGCCTAAGCGCACGGTCCGGTCGAAGAGCCATTACAGCAAGACCCACCTGCAGCCGATCGAAGCGGACAAGCCGATCACGTTTGCGTTCCATGACGTGCAGACCGGCGACACCGGCACCGCCACATTGCGGATGAGCATCGGCCGAAAGCACGACAAGTCCAAGAAACCCCGCGTGGAAGTTAATGGACACGAAGTCCCGGTACCAGATGATTGGCCCGGTTACGATCAGGCCAACCGACATGATTTCTTCGGCATGATCCCGATAGCGTGTCCGATTGAATACATCAGGCCGGAAACGACCGTGACCATCACGTTCCCCGACTCGGGCGGTCATTTAAGCTCGCTGGTGCTTGTGACCGAAGTGGAGTCGCAGAAAGAGATCGAATAAGTCGCTGAGGATTAATCAACGAGTCACACCCCGACAACGGTTTTGTAGAACCACATATACCATTATTCATGAGTTGAACTATGGCTGAATCCACCATCGAACTGCCGCAATCCATCCAGACCGCGATTGATAACACCCCAGAGAACCCGGCCCAGCGGCTGAGTATCGAACGCCTGCGCCAGTTCCAGGAACTGCGCTACGGCATGTTCATTCACTGGGGGATGTCCACCTATGACGGCAAGGAACTGTCGAGTTGTGAACCGATCGAGACGTATAACCCGACTGCGCTCGATGTGGATCAGTGGATCAGTGTGGCGCGGGATGCCGGGATGAAGTATGCCGTGCTGACCACCAAGCATGTGGCGGGGTTTGCGCTTTGGCCTAGTCAATACGGCAAGTATTCAGTCAAGTACGCCCGGAACACCACCGACGTGGTCGGCCAATTCGTCACGGCCTGTCGCGACAAGGGCATCAAGCCCTGTTTCTATTACTGCGCATGGGACAACACCAACCTGTTCGGTATGGAGCCGACACCGACCTGGGCGGATTACGCCAAAGGGGTGACACACACCAACGATGCGTATCGTGAATTCATGTTCAACCAGATCGACGAACTGCTGGACACCTACGGCCCGATCGAGATGCTGTGGGTGGATATCCCGCACGTGCTTCCGATCGACAAACGGTTCGAGTTGTACGAACGGGCCACGAGCAAAGACCCCAACATGATCTTTCTCTACAATCACTCGTGTCAGAACGGGACCACACTTGATCCGCGCACATTCTGGCCCACGGACGTGATGACCCTGGAGCGGACCATCCCCAATCACGCTGCGGGGCACGCCAAGCAATCCTATTACTGTTGGAAGAATGTTCTGGGCAAGGATTATTACATCCCCGGCGAATACAACGACACCATCGGGCGGCAGTGGTTCTGGGAAGATGACGATCAGCCTCGCAACGACCACGACCTGCTCGGGATGGTGCTGATGTCGACCGGTCGGGGCGTCAACTGCCTGTTGAATGTTCCGCCGGACAAGGCCGGGGTGATCCCGGATAAGTGGATCAAGCCCCTCGAGCGGCTTCGGAAGAACCTCGACGCGGTCGGGTTTTTCTAAGAAAGCACGAGAATGAAGTCCGTCTGGAAAGTGTAGAGCCAGGTAGCCTTTGGCCATGACAGCTATGGCTCTTGGTTGGGGGTTCTACACCCCCCTCCAGTGGTGAGCCGAAAGGCTGTTGGTATTGGGTAACTGCAGAGTCTTTCGTATTCTCGGCATGGGCAAGCAGCCAGCCAATCAATCTGGAAGCTGTTGATCACGAATGGATTCAGTATTACGCAACAACGTAGGCAATCACTCTAATCTGGCCGGATCTCTTAATGCTACTGACGTTGCACCTATAGCGTATATCCTCAAATATAACGACAAGCAAATGCGGTTAGTCGGTGATCTTCACAACGAGGGCTTCGCCAGTATCACCGATCCGAACATCACCCTGACGCCGGTGAATACCTTGTAGACCAGTCGCATCAGTGTCGTCCGGAAAAACATAGGCTGCGGCACATCGTCACCTGTCGACACCATAAGCACCAGTTAGATACACAAGAGTCATGAGTGTGCGGGCCGCAGTAATTCAATATCATATCACGGCATACATATATCTTTATATTCTGTGATATCAGTAAGACATTAGCGTCATGTCTTTTTCGCTGTATAATTATTTTTGGTTCCTAGATATGGGGTGATGGTGATGATGTATTTGCCGTGTTTCGCCATGTCTTAGGATTTTTATTATTACACCAGTGGGGTGGAAATATGATTAAGTTGACTTCTTGTGTTGGAGCTGTTGTAGCGTTGTTGATCGCAGCTTCACCGGTCCGATCCGCAACATGGGCCAACTCAGCCGGTGGCAATTTTCAGGATAGTTCGAATTGGGGAGGACTCACCGTCCCCGGGCCAACTGATAACGCCCTTTTTGACGTTAACACAGGGACGCCATATACAGTCAGTTTTCTTAACAACGTTACCAACGAGTACCTGATCGTCGGACGTGATGATGTCACGTTTGACCTCAACGGATTCACCTACGGTCTGACACGCACAACGCCTTCATCAATCATCCTCGGCGAACTGGCGTTCGACAACGCGGTACTAACCGTGACCGATGGGACACTCAGCGGTGTGGACACGACGATCGGAAATCAATCCGGCGGTTCGGGCACACTGAACATTCCCACGAGCGGAGTCGTAAGCCTGACTGAGGATCTGTGGGTCGGTGACGAAGGCACCGGCACGTTAAACATCACCGGTGGACAGCTTAATACATCAAACGCACTTATCGCCAATGCCGCGGGGAGTACCGGCGATGTGCTGCTCTCCGGGACGACCACGCTATGGACCAACACGAATGGCATTACGATGAGCCGAGGCAACTCGTCTCTAACGGTCCAGAACGGCGCGGTGCTGAATACCAACTCCCTAACCGTCGGCAATGATTTCGCTGCTCTCGCCGACGTTGTCCTCGACGGCGCCGGTTCACAGATCAACGTCACCAATACCCTCACACTCAGCAGCTTTGGCGGCACCAGCACCATGACTGTCCGTAACGGAGCCGATCTGGCCACGGGTGACGCGAACATCGGCGATCTGGGGGTCGGTGCCGACGCAACCTTCCTGATTACCGATCCCGGATCGACGTGGGTCAGCTCTGGCCAAATCTTCGCGGGTTACCGCGGCGATGCACCGGGCGGGGTCTTGCGGATCGAAAACGGCGCACAGGTCTCAAGTGTCTCCGGCGCAATTGGTTTTCTCAGCGACTCACAAGGTGAAGCCATCATTGATGGGGCCGGATCATCATGGACCATGACCGGCGACCTGAACGTCGGCGACGGTGCCGCAAATCTGATCATCACTAACGGAGGCCTGGTGAGCAATGCCAATGCCGTCATCGGAACAGGTGGCTTACGTCCGATTTCGATCACCGTTGACGGCCCGGGTTCTCTTTGGGACATCGCCGGGACGATGAGCGGTGGGGCCTCCAGCACGATAGCAATCACCAACGGTGGCAGAGTCAACGCGGACTCCGTTACAACCTCGCTGAATTTTACGCTTGATGGTTCGGGATCACGTTGGGATATCACGAACTCGGCGAGCCTCTCGGGTGCTACGACGAGTACATCAACAATCAGCAATAACGCCCTGCTGACCAGCAACGGCGGTAGCCTGACCAGTATTAACCTCGATATCACTAACGGCGGCACATGGAATAACCTGGGTCCGCTTTCGTATAACGCCACCGCCAGCGCCAGCAGCTCCGTCATCCGTGTAAGTAACGGAGGTGTTCTGATCAATGCGGACGCTTCATTAGTGACGCTCTCAGGACGCTACGCTAACGTCATTGTTGAGGACCCCGGGTCAACATGGGAGTCGTACGGTCTCTTGACCATCGGAGGCGCAGGAGATGACGGATCCGGAAATGGCGGCCTGGCAACCCTGACGATCCGTAACGGGGCCAATGTCTATGCCACTGCCGCTGCCGCTGCGACCGTCGCGACCGGGCAAGCCGATATCCTGATGGAAGGCAGCGGGACCCGCTGGGATGTCGATGGCGACCTGATACTCGGTGGAAGCGACCTGACCACTCCCGGAGGCATCGCCAATGCCACCGTTGTTTCCGAGGCATTGCTCGATGTTACCGGGACACTCAAAATCCATCCCGGCAGTAACCTCACACTGCTGGGCGGGCACGTTCGCGTCGGTGACTCAACCCAATTGATCGTAGATCAGTCCGACGGCCTGAACTTTACGTTCGGTACGGTCGAATTCACAGGCAATGCAACTTTCGGTTATTCAGACATCCAAACCCTGTTGGGCAGCGTCCCCACGCTTGGCACAGCACAGCAGATTCGTGTCGGCGGGATCGCCACGCTCAACAGCTCCCTGATCATCGACGGCGGAACATTCAGTGTCGGACAACTTCAAGGCTCGAACAGTCCGCTATTCCTGAATGGACGACTCGAACTGACCAACGATAACCTGACCATCGGGCTGGGTACGATGTTCGGCCCCAACCTCACGCTGCAAAGCAACCGATCGCTCTTGGTTGGCAATACGCTTACGGTCAACGCTGGCAGCCTCCTGACTGTCGATCAGACAACACTCACCGCCGGCTCACTTGTCAACGATGGTGAGGTTGTGATCAACGGCGTCTCAGCACTGATCAACGGCGGAACCATGAGCAACTCAGGGATTCTCACGGGCAACGGGCGGATCGACCTGTTGCTGACCAACGCGGCGACCGGTGTCGTCCGTGTTAACGCCGGCAACCACCTCGTCGTGGAACGACAGGCCGACAACAACGGCCGGATCGACCTGACCGGCGGGACACTCGAAATCATCAACTTGCTTCAGAACAACGCCGGCGCAACTGTCTTCGGTTCCGGCACGCTCATTTCCCGTACACAAATCATCAACGACGGCGAAATGGTCTTCAGTGGGCCGACGAATGTCGTGGGGGACACGATCAACAACGCCGGCGGTCTGATACTCGTCAGCGGCGTCGGCCCTGCCACCTTCTTCGACGACCTGACACACAACGGTGAGCTGCGTACCAGCGCCGGGTCGACAAGCGTGTTCCTTGGAACGGTCAGTGGCACCGGCAGCTTCACCGGCTCGGGCACGACTCGTTTCGAGGGAGATTTTACACCCGGTGCAAGTCCCGCCGACATCACTTTCGCAGGCGACGTCGAGTTCACCGAATCAGCCAATCTTGAAATTGAACTGCTGAGCACAGGCGGTGTGCCCGGCACAGATTTTGATCGTTTGAATATAAACGGCCTTGTTAATCTGGCCGGCACGCTATCAATCTCGATACTGGGAGGGTACATTCCCGGACCGGGCGATTCTTTCCAGATACTCGTAGCAGGGGCACGCACCGGTACGTTTGACTCTATCGTGGGTGCCGACCTCGGCGGCGGGTTGATGTTTGACGTTATTTATGGCAGTAATGACGTCACGCTGACAGTCGTCGGTTCCGCAATCGATGGCGACCTCAACGGCGACGGCTTTGTCGGCATTGCTGATCTGAATATCGTCCTAAGTAACTGGAATCAGTCCGTCCCGCCCGGCGACCCGCTGGCCGATGCAAACGGTGACGGTTTCGTCGGCATCGCTGACCTTAATCTGGTTCTTGGCAACTGGAACGCCGGCACGCCGCCAGCCGCCGACGTCATCCCGGAACCTGCAAGCCTTATCGTCCTTGGGCTCGGGGCACTACGGCTTGCTCGGCGACCATACGCCTGAAGCCAAACCACATGTACGCCGTTGTTATCATTGTTAAAACAGGGTACATAGGACGACACTTTTCCCGTCACGTGTTATGACGATCGCTTATCTATTATCCTAATAACAGCTGATTCCGGAATGATACGCATCCCGGATTGATCTCTCATAGCGTGATGTAGCTGCATCGGCAGACGGA